>NZ_JBFTLD010000254.1:0-9904 GCF_056396265.1 Allobosea sp. 05T422_2
ACTACTGGCCGACGCCCAACGGCTGGAAAATCACCATCATGCTCGAGGAGTGCGGGCTCCCTTACAACCTCATCCCCGTGAATATCGGCAAGGGCGATCAGTTCAAGCCCGACTTCCTGGAGATCTCGCCGAATAATCGCATGCCGGCGATCGTCGATCATGATGGGCCCGGCGGAGAGCCGATCTCGGTCTTCGAGTCCGGTGCGATCCTGCAATATCTCGGCCGCAAGACCGGACAATACTACCCTGCCGATGAGCGTGGCCGCGTCGCGGTCGATGAATGGCTGTTCTGGCAGATGGGCGGCTTTGGGCCGATGCTCGGCCAGACCCATCATTTCCGCATCTACGCGCCCGAGAAGCTGCCTTACGCCATCGATCGCTACACCAACGAGGCCAACCGGCTCTATGGCGTGCTCAATCGCCGTCTCGAGGGCCGCGACTATATCTGCGGCGCTTACTCGATTGCCGACATGGCCTGCATCGGCTGGGCCAGAGGCTGGGAGAAGCAAGGGCAGGACATCAGGCAGTTCCCGAATGTCGGGCGCTGGCTGGAAACGATGCAGGCCCGCCCGGCCGTGCAGCGCGGCCTCGCGATCGGCGCTGAACTGCGCAATCCGGCCGGCATCAGCACGCCGGAAGAGAAGGCCGTTCTGTTCGGGCAGCGGGCCCGCTGAGCTGATCCATTGGCGATGGTCGACCTTGGGTTGACCGTCACCCTCCCGCCACGCTCGGCGCGCGCCGGGCTGGCGGCCCAGATGCCGGTTGCTGACGGCGCAGTTGACCGGACAGCGCCCTAAGCTCGTCGCGTCAGTTCGCCCGAGTCCATTTCACCGAGCGGCAGATGATACCGCCGAGCACGCAGCCCGAGGTGGTCAGCGCATCTCCGGACAAGGACATCGTGCCGGAATAGGTCTTGCCATCCTCCGGATTGAAGGCGCTGCCGCTCCATTTGCCGGCGCCGGTCGGCTTCATGTCGTAGAAGATGCGCTGGCCGACCTTGGCGGGGCCGTTCGTGTCCTTCAGCCAGGCCAGTGTGCCGCACATCGCCTCGCCGCATTTGGCAAAGCGCACCCGCGAGGCCCCGCTATCGCGCAGCCAGGTGCCGCTGACATCCAGTGCCAGGGCGGAGCCGGTGCCGGCGAGTGCCAGCGTCGCGAATCCGAGCAGAGCGGCCCTGGCCGAGGTCTTGTGAAAGCGCATGCGATCCTCCCGTTTCGACCAGCTATGGCTGCATGGTTCAGATATGAACTATATCCGAGCCGGCTTTCGCTTCAAGCTGGAGACGCGTCGGGCTTGATGGACGGCTCCCGCCGGACCGACACGGAGCAGGACAGGCAAACGAAGCCGGCCGGGCAGCCTTGTAGGGCGGGGAGGCGGCAGCTATAAGCCGCCGCATTCTCCAGATTGTCCCTAAGGAACCAACGATGGCTGTCCAGCGTACCTTTTCCATTCTCAAGCCCGACGCGACGCGGCGCAACCTGACCGGCGCGGTCAACGCGGTGATCGAGAAGGCTGGCCTGCGCATCGTCGCGCAGAAGCGCATTCAGATGACCAAGGGCCAGGCCGAGACCTTCTATGCCGTCCACAAGGAACGGCCCTTCTTCGGCGAGCTGGTCGAGTTCATGACGTCCGGCCCGGTCGTCGTTCAGGTCCTGGAAGGCGAGAACGCCATCGCCACCTATCGCGACGTGATGGGCGCCACCAACCCGGCGAATGCCGCCGAGGGCACGATCCGCAAGCTCTTCGCCGAGTCGGTTGGTGAGAACACCGCTCACGGTTCGGATGCGCCGGAGACCGCCGCCATCGAGATCGCGCAGTTCTTCGCCGGCAACGAGATCGTCGGCTGACGCGGCGCGACTGCTGATCGTCTTCGAACGGCGGAGCCAGTGGCTCCGCCGTTTTCGTTCGGGGAACTATTTGAAGCCGAGATCGAAGGCGTAGCTGGCGGAGACGCCGACAGTCAGCGAATCCCGTGAGCCGAACGGCTTGACGATCGGCGATCTGGTCGCATCGCCGACGAGGTGCTTGTATTCGAGATAGGCAGTCGTCTGCAGCTTCTCGGACCAGTTATAGGTCACCTGCGCGATCGCGCCGATCGAGTTGATCCCAGCATTGTAACGCTGCAGCAGGCCGCCTCTGCCCGCGTAATTGCCGCCGAAATAGGTCCGGACATAGTCGGCCCCGACGACGCTCATGCGCGGGCCGGCGCCGATCGTCCAGGCCCCGATCTTCTGGAAGGCGTCGATCTTGAATTCGGCGACAAGCGCGTCATGCGTGATCACGCCGCGGCGCAGGTCGACGCGGCCGCGCAGCCAGGAGGTCGGGTAGAATTCGACAAAACCGCCGAGCTCGGCGCCGAACTTGACGTCCGGCATGCCGATCAGCGCAGGGTTGGTGCTCGCCTTGCGCTCCCAGAGCAGGTTGCCGGAGAAGCCGACGCGCCAGGCCTTGCCGGAGAAGAATCCGATGCTGATCGCATCGTCTTCCGATGACCACCAGGTGCTCTTGGTGCCACGCGCCAGGTTCACGATCGCCCGCGGCCGGAAGACATAGTCGTTCGAACCGGAATAGTCCGGCGTGTAGCGCAGGCCGCCTCCCAGGGTCAGGTGCCAGTTCTGGACGGATTCGGGGGAGGTGAGGGTGGTGTAATCGCTGGACTGGGCTTGAGCTGAGCCGGCAGGCGACAGGCAGAGACTGGCCGCAAGGCCGGTCAGAAACGCAACGCAACGCATTATCGAACTCCGGCGCAACGGCGCCTTGGCAAGCGGAAGTTCCGACAATCTGAAGCGTTATCGTTAATCCCGGGTTGACGCCGCCGGCATTGACCGCAAAAGCCCGGCGCGTCACCAGTAGCGGGCTGAAGGATCATCCATGACCGAACTGCCCCGCATCACGCATCTGCCGTCAGTCTGCCCGCATGACTGCCCATCGGCCTGTTCGCTGGAAGTCGAGGTGATCGACGGGCGCAGCATCGGGCGGGTGCGCGGCAGCAAGCGCCAGAGCTACACCGACGGCGTGATCTGCGCGAAGGTGGCGCGGTATTCCGAGCGCATCCATCATCCGGACCGGCTGCTGCACCCCTTGCGCCGCACCGGACCGAAGGGCTCCGGGCAGTTCGAGCGTATCTCCTGGGATGAGGCGCTGGACGAAACCGCACGCCGCTTCCTCGCGATCGAGGCCGAGCACGGCGCCGACGCCGTCTGGCCCTATTACTATGCCGGCACGATGGGGCTGGTGATGCGTGACGGCATCAACCGGCTGCGCAACGTCAAGCGCTACTCCGGCCAGTATTCGACGATCTGCACCACGATGGCCTGGACCGGGTTCATCGCCGGCACGGGCCGGCTCGCCGGTCCCGATCCGCGCGAGATGGCGAAATCGGACTGCGTAGTGATCTGGGGCACGAACGCCGTGCACACCCAGGTCAATGTCATGCATCACGCGATCAAGGCGCGGAAGGAGCGCGGCGCCAAGATCGTCGCCATCGACATCTACCACAACCCGACGCTGGCCCAGGCCGATCTCGCGTTGGTGCTGCGCCCGGGTACCGATGGCGCGCTCGCCTGCGCCGTCATGCATGTCCTCTTCCGCGACGGCCATGCCGACCGCGACTATCTCGCGCGCTACACTGATGCGCCCGCCGAACTCGAGGAGCATCTCGCCAGCCGCACGCCGGAATGGGCGGCTGCGATCACCGGACTCGACGTCGCCGCGATCGAGGAATTCGCGACCCTGGTCGGCACCCGCAAACGCAGCTTCTTTCGCCTCGGCTATGGCTTCGCACGCCAGCGCAACGGTGCGGTGAACATGCATGCGGCGCTCTGCGTCCCGACGGTGACAGGCGCCTGGCAGTACGAAGGCGGCGGCGCCTTTCATTCGAACAGCGGCATCTACCAGTGGCGCAAGAGCCTGATCGAAGGGCTGGATGTCCGGGATCCCCGCATCCGCCAGCTCGACCAGTCGCAGATCGGCAGGGTTTTGACTGGCGACGCCGAGGCCTTGCGCCAGGGCGGGCCCGTGAAGGCGCTCTTCATCCAGAACACCAATCCCGTCTCGGTTGCGCCCGAGCAGGAACTGGTCAAGCAGGGCTTTGCCCGCGACGACCTGTTCACGGTCGTGCACGAGCAGTTCATGACCGAGACCGCAGCCATGGCCGACATCGTGCTGCCGGCGACGCAGTTCATGGAGCATGACGACCTCTACCAGGGCGGCGGGCATCAGCACATCATGTGGGGCGGCAAGCTCGTCGAGCCGCCTGGCGAGTGCCGCTCGAACCACGAGGTGATCTGTGCGCTTGCCGAGCGCCTGGGCGCCGAACATCGCGGGTTCGCGATGACGCCGCGCGAGATCGTCGACTGGACGCTGCGCGAGACCGGCCGCGGCACGCTGGACGAGCTGATCGCGGCTGATTTCCACGACATCCAGCCGGGGTTCGATCGCGCGCATTACGTCGACGGTTTCGGCTATCGCGACGGCAAGTTCCGCTTCAAGCCGGACTGGCCGAAGGTGCCCAACGCCAATGACGGCCCGGTCGGCCCCTACAGCCAGATGCCGGGTCTTCCCGATCATTGGGGCGTAATCGAGAACACGGACGAGACGCATCCCTTCCGCCTCGCGACCAGCCCCGCCCGCAGCTTCCTCAACTCKACCTTCACCGAGACACCAAGCTCGCAGAAGAAGGAGGGCGGACCGAGCTTGATGATGCATCCGCAGGACGCGGAAGGGCTCGGCATTTCCGATGGCGKCGAAGTCGTTATCGGCAACCGGCGCGGCAGCGTGCATCTGACGGCGAAGTTCTTCTCCGGCGTGGTGCGCGGCGTCGTCATTGCCGAATCGATCTGGCCGAATGCGGCGCACAAGCATGGGCGCGGCATCAACACCATCACCGGCGCCGATGCGGTCGCTCCCTTCGGCGGGGCCGCCTTCCACGACAACAAAGTGTGGATCAAGAAGGCGTGACTGATCGGCCACTTGACCTTTACGGAGGGCTGTGACCATTCCGCCGCGCGCGGGCGAGGCATGGATGATGCTTGCCCCGGCATGGGCATGTCTCGAAGGAACTGCGGAATCATGAAGATGCGGCGGATAGGTGCGGTCGTTCTGGCCGGTGGGTTCCTGATGATGGCTGCGGTTTCGGCCCAGGCCGCGAGCGGCACGAGCGCCTTGCCGCCGCCCGATCCGACCGCCAAGAACCTGACGCCCTACATGATCCAGCTTCGGGCCTTCGATGCCTGCCTGGTCACCCAGTCGCAGCTGATCGGCACGACGCGTGAAGCCGTCCACACGCCTTGCAGCTGCTATGCCAAGGGCACCGTCAACGCGATGACCAAGGACGAGATCCAGGCCTTCCGCGAAACCGGCTATTTCAACGACAGCGCCCGCGCCAAGGGCTACGATTTCATCGATCGCTGCAAGCTCAGGCGGCCGAGCTGATCAGCTTCCGGTCGGCGAAATAGCGCGCCCCGATCCGCGCCGCATAGGCGACGAGATTGGGGTGGCTTTCGATCAGGCCGCGTATCGGCGACTCGAAGAGCGTGCACAGCCCCGAGGCCAGGAAGGCGCCAAGCGTGGCGTCCGCGCCGCAAGGCTCGCTGCCCATCAGATAGGGCCGCTCGCCCAGAATCGCGGCGGCGGCTCCCAGCGCATGCCGGGCGAGTTCCGCCTGTTCAACCGGGCTGTGGCGCCCGGTGCCCTGGCCCTTGAGCGTGCGCTGCACCTGGCGTTTGACCATCGCGGCAACCAGCGGTCGCAACGGCGCCGGCACGACTCTGAAGAACTGAAGCGGCCCCCGGTTGAAATTGCTGTCATTGGCCCAGCGCTCGCTGACCACGAACCAGTAGAGATGATCCTCCAGCATCTTCTCGACGGCCCAGGCGATGCCGCGCTGTTCCGGCGTCAGGCCCTTGTCGAAGTCGATGCCGTATTTCCGCTCCAGATGCAGTCTGATGAAGGTGCTGTCGGCGACGATCTCGCCAGCGTCGATGATCAGCGGCAGCTTGCCCTTGGGCGCCCGCCTCATATTGCCGATCTTGCGCTCATGCGGGAGGCCGGACATCTGCAGGAGGATGTCCGCCTTCATGCAGAAAGGGCTCGGGTCCGGCAGGCCGAACCCGGGTCCGAAGACCTGTAGCGTGATCATGCGAAATCCTCCCATTGGCAGAGGCAAGGCGTTGGTTTTCTGCTGACAGACTGCTGACAACTCTTGTCAGCAGAGCTAGAGCATTCTCCTGCCCAACCTGATGCTTGGGAATTCCTCGTCATGCAACGTGCCGAACGTCTGCTCGATCTGATCCAGGGCCTGCGCCGACGTCGCAGGCCGGTGACGGCCGATACCCTCGCCGCCGAACTCGATGTCTCGGTGCGGACGATCTACCGCGATATCGGCGCATTGATGCGCCAGGGCGTGCCGGTGCGCGGCGAGGCCGGCATCGGCTATGTGCTTGACGCTGGCTTCGATCTGCCGCCGCTGATGCTCTCGCCGGACGAGATCGAGGCGGTTCTCGTCGGCATGCGCTGGCTTGGTGAGCGTGCCGACCCGGTGCTGGCACGCGCGGCGGAAGACGTCGTCAGCAAGGTCGCAGCCGTCCTGCCGCCGCATCTACGACCGATCCTGCTCGATGGCGCCCTGTTCGCGCCGGCCTATCGCTGCGACCAGCCGGTCGATCAGATCGATGCCGCCGGCATCAGGGCTGCGATCCGCCAGGGCCGCAAGCTCGCGATCCGGTATCGCGACGAGGCCGGTCAGGAGACCGACCGGATGATCTGGCCGATCGGCATGACATTCTACGAGCGGGTGCGGATCGTCATCGCCTGGTGCGAGCTGCGGCAGGCCTTCCGGCATTTTCGCACGGACCGCATCACCGATCTCGTCCCGCGCGAAGAGCGCTATCCGGCAAGACGGGCCGATCTGTTCCGTCGCTKGGAGAAGGAAGAGGAACAGGCGGCACAGGCCCGATCCTGCCCGATCGATCAGCCGCGCACGACCTCGCCCCCCGCCAGCGTGGCCCTGCCGGAGGCAACCTCCGCCAGCGCCCGCTGATAGAGCGCGTGTTCGACGCCGAGCACGCGGTGCGCCAGGGCATCCTCATCGTCGCCGGCGAGCACGGGAACCCGGGTCTGTGCGATCACCGGCCCGGCATCGAGCTCCGGCACGACGAAATGCACGCTGCAGCCATGCTCCCTGACCCCGGCTTCGAGAGCCTGGCGATGAGTATGCGTGCCCTTGAACAGGGGAAGCAGCGAGGGGTGGATATTGAGCAGCCGTCCTTCCCAGCGCCTGACGAACCAGGGCGTCAGGATGCGCATGAAGCCGGCGAGCGCGATGAGCTCGATCTGATTGACGCGCAGGACATCGTCCATGGCGCGCTCGAAAGCCTCACGATCCCGACCGAAGGAGCGGTGATCGACGGTTGCGACGGGCACCCCGGCAGCCGCAGCCCGGGCCAGGCCACCGGCCTCGGGCACGTTCGAGAGCACGAGAGCGATCTCGGCCGGATAGTCGCCGGCCTGCGCCGCCTCGATCAGCGCGGCCATGTTGGAACCGCGCCCCGAGATCAGGATCGCGGTGCGACGACGCGCCGGCTGAATCACAGGCTGAGCGTCCCGCGATAGCTCACCGGCTCTTCGCCGGCCGCGACCGGGACGATTTCGCCAAGCCGCACCGGCGCTTCGCCGGCGTCCCTCAGGGCGGCCTCGACCTCACCGGCCTTGCCGGCTTCAGCGGTGACGATCATGCCGATGCCGCAATTGAAGGTGCGAAGCATCTCGCGCTCGGCAACACCGCCGACCTTGGCAAGCCAGCCGAAGACCGGCGGAACCGGAATGGCCGCAAGATCGAGCGCAACGCCGAGCCCTTCGGGCAGCACGCGCGGAATATTGTCGGGGAAGCCGCCCCCGGTGATGTGGGCAAGCGCCTTGATGCCCGCCGTCGCCTTCAGCGCGGCCAGCAGCGGCTTTACATAGATGCGTGTCGGCACGAGCAGCGCTTCGGCGAGGCTGGTCTCAGGTGCGAAGGGGGCGGGAGCCTCCCAGCTCTGTCCCGACAGAGCGACAATGCGCMGGACCAGCGAGTAGCCGTTGGAATGGACGCCGGAGGAGGGCAGGCCGAAGACCACGTCGCCGGGCACGAGATCCGCACGCGGCAGCAGTGCCCCGCGCTCGGCGGCGCCGACCGCGAAGCCCGCGAGGTCATAATCCTTCTCGGCATACATGCCGGGCATCTCGGCAGTTTCGCCGCCGATCAGCGCGCAGCCGGCTTGCCGGCAGCCATCGGCGATGCCGCGCACGATCTCGACGCCGACCTGCGGATCGAGCTTGCCGGTAGCGTAATAGTCGAGGAAAAGCAGCGGCTCGGCGCCCTGCACGATCAGGTCGTTGACGCACATCGCGACGAGGTCGATGCCGATCGTCGAATGCCGCCCGCTTTCGATCGCGATCTTGACCTTCGTGCCGACGCCGTCATTGGCGGCGACCAGGATCGGGTCATTGAAGCCCGCAGCCTTCAGATCGAAGAGGCCGCCGAAGCCTCCGATCTCCGCATCGGCACCGGGGCGGCGCGTGGCACGCACCAGCGGCTTGATGGCATCGACCATCGCGTTGCCGGCATCGATGTCGACGCCCGCCTGCGCATAGGTCAGTCCGTTCGCTCCTGGCTTGCTCATGGTCCTCGGCTTCCATTCCGTTCGCGCGAGCGATAGGCAAGCCAGCCGCGCCTTGCAAGCCGCTATGACGGATTCGGCCTTGCCGGTGCACCGTTTCGGGCTCTAGCGTCGCACAGGACAGCGCTGCGAATCCGGAAGAGCATGACCCTTCCCAACCTCATCACCATCGGCCGGCTGTTTCTGGTGCCGCTCGTCGTGGTGATGATCACCAATGGACGCTGGGAGACGGCCTTCATCCTCTTCGTGGCGGCCGGCGTCTCGGACGCGGTCGATGGATTCATCGCCAAGCGCTTCGGCATGACCAGCGAGCTCGGCGCCTATCTCGACCCCGTCGCGGACAAGGCGTTGATCGTCTCGATCTACATCACGCTTGCGCTGGTCGGGGCTATCCCGGTCTGGCTGGTCGTCCTGGTGGTCTCGCGCGACCTGATGATCGTCTCCGCCGTGATCCTGTCCTGGGTGATGGAAAAACCCGTCGAGATCGCTCCTTTCGTGGTCAGCAAGCTCAACACGGCCGCACAGCTCATTTTCGCCGCGCTGATGCTCGGGAGCAAGGCCTTCGGGGTCGATCCCGGGCCGGCGATCGATGTCGGCCAGCTCCTGGTCGCCGTATTGACGCTGGGATCAATGGCGGCCTATCTCGCGTTCTGGCTGCGCCATATGGCGGCCTGACCTGCGGCGAGCGGGCGCGATTGCGTCCGTTTCAGTGCTGCGGCTTGGAACTTGCTTCGTGTTCACCCATCTTCGTGGACGCGGTCGATGATCTCGCATCGCGGAATCCGCCGGGGACTGCCTGTTCATGTCGTTGCAACGCCAAATCGGTTTCTGGCTGATCTCGCTCGCAGTCTTCGTGCTGTGCCTGGTCTTGCTGCGCGACGTGCTGCTGCCATTCATCGCGGCGCTGGCGCTGGCCTATCTGCTCGACCCCCTTGCGGATCGGCTCGAGCGGCTCGGAATGAGCCGTCTGGCCGCGACGATTGTCATCCTGATCGTCTTCCTTCTGATCTTCGTGCTGTCGCTCGTGCTGCTCATGCCCTTGCTCGGCCAGCAGCTCGCCGGCTTCGTTGCGCGGATGCCCGAGGTCGCTGCCAAGCTGCAAACGCTGATCCTGGAGCGGGGGGCGCCGCTCCTCGAGAAGCTGGGTGGTGGCAAGCTTGCCCAGGATGCCCAGAATTCACTCGGAAATCTCGTCGGCGAAGCAACCAAATGGGTCGGCAGTGTCCTGCAATCGCTCTGGTCCGGGG
>NZ_JBFTLD010000255.1:0-9887 GCF_056396265.1 Allobosea sp. 05T422_2
CGATGCGGCACCTGAAGAATTCGCCGACGCCATCATCGCCGCCCAGCTTCACAGGGCGGACGCGATTGGTGTCGATCTTTCCGCCTCATGGGATGAGGCGGCGCGGAGGCATCTCGCCTTCTACGACCGGCTGATCGCCGATCGTCGGGACTGACAGGCGACCGACGCTGCACTCCGCCCGCGTTTAAGCCTGTCGGTTGGCGTCCGCCTCAGCGCAAGGCGAGCGCCACGACGCCGATCAGCGCAAACGAGGCTGCGAGCCACCACAATTTGCGGCCCTGGCCGGCATCGATCGAGCGGGAGCCGGTCAGCAGCGCCATATCCTCGTAACCAAAGGATTCACCGGCAAGGCGCGCGGTGCGCTCGAGCCCGGCCATCTTCATCCCTGGAACCGACGAACGCGCGACCACGACAGCCTCCCAATTTCCCAAGTTTCCGACAGCTGCAGAGCCATTCGCAAGCTGGCGAATCTCGACCCCACCACTCTCGTTCGCGCCGGGTTAATGCGACATGAACCATCCGCCGCGACACCGTATGGCATGCTCGCGTGACACCGCTGCGACGCTCGCTCGGCTGAGGGTTCGGTGCACAGCAAGGGGTGGAGCGACGATTCTCCTGCTTGTTCGGAGCGATGTTCGTTATATGTCTGGGGAACAATCGTTGCGGCTGGCTTGAGTGCCGGCCCTGGCGACGTCCCGGATGCGCTATTCTATCAGCGCTGCGAATCAGGTGATCGGCGAACGAAATGACGGAGAATGGCGATCTTTTCGGTGAGGGCAGCGGCGAGCAGCCGCAGCGGGCGCCCGAGCCATCGCCGGTCAAGCGTGATGCGGCCGCCCCGAGCAAGCCTTCGCAGCAATCGGCCTCACCTTCCGTCCCGCGCAACGGCACCTTGTCCGAGGCCGGCTATACCGCGTCCGCCATCGAAGTCCTCGAGGGGCTCGAGCCGGTGCGCCGACGGCCAGGCATGTATATCGGCGGCACCGACGAACGCGCGCTGCATCATCTCTTCGCCGAGGTGATCGACAACGCGATGGACGAGGCGGTCGCCGGCCACGCAACCTTCATCGACGTCGAATTCTTCGAGGACGGTTCGCTGGCCGTCACCGACAACGGGCGCGGGATCCCGATCGATCCGCATCCGAAATTCCCGGACAAGTCGGCGCTCGAAGTCATCATGACAACGCTGCATGCCGGCGGAAAATTCGACTCCAAGGCCTATGAGACCTCGGGCGGCCTGCATGGCGTCGGCGTTTCCGTCGTCAATGCCCTGTCCGACCGGCTCGAGGTCGAAGTCGCGCGCGGCCAGATGCTTTATCGTCAGGTCTTTTCGCGCGGGGCCCCGCAGGGGCCGTTGGAAACCGTCGGACGCGTCGCCAACCGGCGCGGCACGAAGGTGCGTTTTCATCCCGACGCGCAGATCTTTGGCGAGGGGGCCCATTTCTCCCCTGCCCGCCTGTTCCGGATGGCACGCTCGAAGGCCTATCTTTTCGGTGGCGTGGAGATCCGCTGGCGCTGCGCTCCGGCGCTGCTGAAGCCGGAGGGTGACGTCGCGGCGGAGGCCGTCTTCCGCTTTCCCGGAGGCCTGCGCGACTATCTCGGCCGCGAGATCGAGGGCAAGGATCTGGTCGCCGAGCCGATCTTCTCCGRCAAGATCACACGGGATGGCGGCCACGGCTCGCTGGAATGGGCCGTGGCGTGGCTGGCGACCGGCGAAGACGGCTTCAGCTCGTCCTACTGCAACACCATTCCGACGCCCGAAGGCGGCACGCATGAGCAGGGCTTGCGCGTCGCGCTGCTGCGCGGCCTGCGTGACCATGCCGAGCGTATCGGCCAGTCGAAGCGCATGGCGCAAGTGACCTCCGACGACGTCATGGCGACCTGTGCCGCAATGCTGTCGGTCTTCATCCGCGAGCCTGAGTTCCAGGGCCAGACCAAGGACAAGCTTGCGACTCTGGAGGCCGCGCGCATCGTCGAGAACGCAGTGCGCGATGCTTTCGATCACTGGCTCGCCGCCGCGCCGCAGCAGGCACTGAAGCTGCTCGACTGGTCGGTCGACCGGGCCGAGGAACGCCAGCGCCGCCGGCTCGAGAAGGAAGTTTCGCGCAAGACCGCGACGCGCAAGCTTCGGCTACCCGGAAAGCTAGCCGATTGCAGCAGCGCGGGCGCTGCAGGCTCCGAACTGTTCATCGTCGAGGGCGATTCCGCCGGCGGGTCAGCCAAACAGGCGCGCAACCGCGCGACACAGGCGATCCTGCCGCTGCGCGGCAAGATCCTCAACGTTGCCAACGCGACCCGCGAGAAGCTGAACCAGAACCAGCAGCTTGCCGACCTGATCCTGGCACTTGGCTGCGGCATCGGCAGCCAGTTCCGCGAGGATGACCTRCGCTACGAGAAGGTCATCGTGATGACGGACGCCGATGTCGACGGCGCCCATATCGCTTCGCTGCTCGTCACCTTCTTCTGGCGCCAGACGCCGCGCMTGATCGAGAAGGGCCATCTCTACCTTGCCGTGCCGCCGCTCTATCGGCTCCAGCATGGCGGCAAGAGCGTCTATGCCCGCAACGACGCCCATAAGGACGAGCTGATCGCGACCGTGTTCAAGGGCAAGAAGCCGGAGATCAGCCGATTCAAAGGTCTGGGCGAGATGATGCCGGCGCAGCTCAAGGAAACCACGATGGACCCGGCCAAGCGCATCCTGCTCAAGGTCATGGTCGAGCATGAGGCGCGGGACGAGACCTCCGACACCGTCGAGCGGCTGATGGGCAACAAGCCGGAAGCCCGCTTCACCTTCATCCAGGAACGCGCGGCCTTCGCCGGCGAACTGATCGACCTGTGAGGCCGGGGGCGCGGCCAGGATATTCGGGCACGCGCTACCCTCGCATTTTTGTCGGTGAGACCGTCAAAGTCGGCGGGCTGTCAGCCAGGTGTCCCGGCGGCATCTTGCCGACATGCCCAACCGCAATCGCCCGCCCCCGAACACGCCGCATGATGATACCGATGCCAGAACAGGCCCCCATGCTCAGCCATGGCCGATGATCGCATGGGGCAGCCTGCTTCCTCTCCACCTCGACGCCACGCGCTGGTTTCACCCAACTGGGACGACATCGCGATCTTCCACTCCGTCGCGGTCGGTGGGACGCTGGCCGTGGCAGCGGTCGCGCTCGGGCTGAGCGAGGCAACGGTAGCCCGTCGCMTCAAGAGTCTCGAGGCAGAGCTCGGCCTGCCGCTGTTCAGGCGCATGGCGAACCGGCTCGTTCTCACCGAGATCGGCGCAACTCTCGCCGGCGATGCCAGTGACATCGCCAATGCGGTGGAGCGCTTCAGCAACCGGACGCGTGCGGCACGCTCCGCCGATGATGCGCCTGTCCGGGTGACGGCGACGACCTCGATCAGCCTGTTCCTGACCATGCATGCGACGACGATTTCGGCCCAGGCGGGCGGCGTCGAGATCGGCATCATCAGCACGCGAGACCGGCTCGACCTGGCTCGCGGGGATGCCGATATTGCAATCCGGATGCGCCGCCCCCCGCAGGAGAGCGGCTATTTCAGCCAGAAGATCGGTCGACTGGTGCAGGCGCTCTATGCGCGCCGCGATGTCGATCCTCTGACGGCGCCCATCATTTCGGTCAGCCGTGACGTCTCCTCCCGTATCGAGGAGCACATCCTGAACTGGGCCAATGGGCGCCCGATCGCGGCCCGCGTCGGAGATTCAGCCGCGCGCTATGAGAGCATTCGCTCGGCGGGCGCCGTTTCGATGGCGCCGTGCTTCATGGCCGATTTCGACGACGCGCTGATCCGCCTCGCGCCGCCACCGGACGAAACTGCCGACGAGATCTTTCTCGTCTCGCACGAGGTCCCCCGCCAGCGTCCGGCCGTGATGGCCGTGCTGCGGGCGCTGCAGACACTCTTTCGAGCAAACAGGACACGCTTGAATGGCATTCTGACGACCCCGGCAAGCATTCGCTAACCAAGCTTTTACTGGCGCGCGCGCAAAATGCTCATCAAGGGGCGGCATTGCGCCCCAACGATGCGGAGCGCCCCATGCGGGTCATCAAACTCTTCTTGAAAAACGAGCGCGGCAGCATGGTCGCGGATGTTGCCAAGGCTGGCGCGGCGATCGCCTTCCTTTCGGTCATCGCCGTCAATTTCGTTTCCACCCAGACGGCGCAGCATCTCGACACAGAGCGCCTGAGCCAGGTCGCATCCGCAGCCTCCAAGGGCCAGATGATCGATCCGCTCGTCACCGGATCGATCCGCAAGAGCGCAAACGAAACAAGGCTCGACCCCTGCTCCGCTCCGCGCTGAGCGTCAGCCCAGCCAGCTCAGCAGCGCTTCTGTAACCGCCTGTGGCGCTTCCAGTGTCGAGAGATGGCCGCAATCGGGAATGGTGCGCAGCCGCGCATTGCCCCCGATTCCATCGGYGATCTCTCGGGCTTCCGCGACAGGCGTGATCTGGTCCTCCGCGCCAACCAGAATCATTGTCGGCACCGAGATGGCAGCAAGGCCCGGCCGAGAGTCCGGCCGCCCCATGATCGCTCTTTGCTGGCGAACAAACCCTTTTGCACCAATATCTTCTGCCATTTTCCGCACATCGAGGCGCAGTACCTCGTCGGTCAGGCGTTCCGGCGCCACGAGCTTTTGCCAGAGCAAAGTCGTGACATTGTCGAAGGCCCCTTTCTCGGCGAGAGCAATCATCTGCTCACGCGGCGCGTTGGTTTCCGGCGTCGCCGGCTTCGCGCTGGTGTCGAGCAGCGCCAGCCGCGTCACGCGCTCCGGCGCCCGGCGCATGATGTCCAAGGCGATATAGCCACCCATCGACAGACCGCAGAGCGCAAACCGCTCCGGGGCCGCCTCCAGCAGCCGAGCTGTGATGGCGGCCAGGCTATCGTCGCGGGCATGATCGGCGACGAGGACCGGCCGCCCTGGGGCAAGCGCCGGCCATTGCGGTCCATAGAGCGCCGCGGTGCAGCTCAACCCTGGAATCAGCACAAGCKGCTCGTTCATGGCAATCATAYCTTCCGTTCTTGCCTAGTTTGTTGACTTTCCCGCGTTATTTCTGCATTGGACAGGGGTCCGAAGGCGCGCAGGAAAGAGAAGTCGCGCCACCGTCGCGGTTGATAGGTCGTCCCGCCACGTGTCACCGACCCTGAAGAAGCGCAACTCTCGATGTCTTTTGCCGAACTCGGCCTCAGCGATAAAGTTCTGACGGCGGTCACATCCGCAGGCTATTCCACGCCTACCCCCATCCAGGCTCAGGCCATTCCCCATGTGCTCGCGCGCCGCGATGTGCTCGGCATTGCGCAGACGGGCACGGGCAAGACCGCCGCCTTCACCTTGCCGATGCTCACCATTCTGGAGAATGGCCGGGCCAGGGCGCGGATGCCCCGCACGCTGATCCTGGAACCGACCCGCGAGCTTGCCGCGCAGGTCGAGGAGAATTTCTCGCGTTACGGCGTCAACCAGAAGCTCTCGGTCGCGCTGCTGATCGGCGGCGTCTCCTTCGGCGATCAGGACGCCAAGATCACCCGCGGCGTTGACGTACTGATCGCGACGCCTGGGCGCCTGCTCGATCACGTGGAGCGCGGCAAGTTGCTGCTGACCGGCGTCGAATTGCTAGTCATCGACGAAGCGGATCGCATGCTCGACATGGGCTTCATCCCCGACATCGAGCGCGTCTGCAAGCTTGTGCCTTTCACGAGGCAGACCCTGTTCTTCACGGCGACGATGCCGCCGGAAATCACTCGGATCAGCGAGCAGTTCCTGCATAATCCGGTGCGCATCGAGGCTTCGCGTCCMGCGACGGCAGCCACGACCATCACGCAGCGCCTGATCGCCTCCAATTCGCAGGACTATGAGAAGCGCGACACGCTGCGCAAGCTGATCCGCGACGCCAAGGACCTGCAGAACGCGATTGTCTTCTGTAACCGCAAGCGCGATGTCGCGACGCTCCATAAGTCCCTGCTGAAACATGGTTTCCCTGCCGTCGCGCTGCATGGCGACATGGACCAGTATGCCCGCATGGCCGCACTGGAATCCTTCCGTACCGGCGAGAATCCGATCCTGGTGGCGAGCGACGTCGCCGCCCGAGGGCTTGACATCCCGGCCGTCAGCCACGTCTTCAATTTCGACGTTCCGACCCATGCCGAGGACTATGTCCACCGCATCGGCCGCACCGGCCGGGCCGGCCGCCTCGGCGCAGCCTTCACGATCGTCACCCGTCACGACGACAAGCTTGTCGCCGCCGTCGAGAAGCTCACCGGCCAGCCGATTGCCTGGGAAGGCCCCGGCCTCAACGACCTGCCTCCCGGTGAACCGCGCGACGAGCGTCGCAGCCGCCGCGACGACAAGCGTTCGCCGCGTGGCGGTCGCGGGCGTCCCCTGCGGACCCCACGCGAGGAAGCCGCACCGTCGGAAGAGGCAGCGGTCGTGGAAGTCGCCGATCGTGCCCCTCAGGACACCCGCCGCCGTGGCGAGGACCGGCCGACCAAGACCCGCATTCGCCATGCCAGCGAGCAGCCTGCGCCAGCGCACTCGCGCCCACATGATCGGCGTCGGGACGAGGACGATCGCGAACCCAAGGTCAAGGGCCTGGGCGATCACGTCCCGGCCTTCCTGCTGCGGCCCGTCAAGGTCGGCTGACACCGCAGCATCAACGGTATCTTAACACCGTTCCTCCAATCTTAGTGAGTGGCTAGGGCTTCCCGCAGCCACCCTGCGGGGCGCGATTGCCGCCGTCATGACGGACAGAATGTCCCGCTTCGATTCACAATCGAGCCCGAGATGGCCGGTGTGGCCAGCGGGATCGGCTCCGGTCGGGCGATGACGATGAGCGAACAGACGCAGTCCTCCCAGTACACGTCCGACCTGCCCGACCGTGTCGTTGCGGCCATGCGCCAACATGGCTCTCCCGGCTATCCCCGCGCCTTCGAGGTCTGGTACGCACATCTGAGCGGCGAGATGCCCGCACTCAGCATKGTGATGAACGCGATCATCACCGGTAGCGAGGGTCAGGTCGGCGCTGCCGATATCGACAGCCTCTATGACCGCTTCATCAGCACCGAACGGCTCGCGCGCCAGGCCGAACGCACCAGCCTGCAGGTTCTCGGCGAGATCGACAGCCTGATGTCGCTGGTCGATCGCGCGCTGGATTCGAGCGAGCGCTATCACGGCCGCCTCAGCGCGATGTCGGACGAAGTCCCGCCCATGACCGACCGGCAGCGCTTGCGCGAATGGGTCGAAGCGCTGGTCATGTCGACCCGCGAAGAGGTGGTGCGCAAGACCCAGCTCGAGTCGCAATTGAAGGACAGCTCCAACGAGATCCGCCATCTTCGCGAGGCGCTGGAAACGACGCGGGCCGAGGCGCTGACCGATCCTCTGACCGGCCTCGCCAATCGCCGCCACTTCGAGGAGATGCTGCAGAAATCGATCGACCAGGCGACGCTGCAGCGCGAGCCCTTTGCGCTGGTCATGGCCGATATCGACTTCTTCAAGACCTTCAACGACGCACATGGCCATCTGACCGGCGATCAGGTGCTGCGCCTCGTCGCCCGCACCATGAAGGACAAATTCAAGGAGAAGGCGGTGATCTCGCGCTTCGGCGGCGAGGAATTTGCGATCATCCTGCCGGAAGCCGATATCGTCGCCGGCAAATTCGGTGCCGAGACGGTGCGCCAGGCGCTTCTCACCCGCGAGTTGATCAAGCGCTCGACCAACGAAAACCTCGGTCGGATCACCATCTCGCTGGGAGTCTCGGTCTATCGTCGAGGCGACACGGCCGGTTCACTGGTCGATCGCGCCGATCAGGCCTTGATGCAGGCCAAGCGTGACGGCCGCAACCGCACGATCACCGAAGAGGCGCTGGACACGACAAGCCGCGTGGCCTGACTCGCGCTATCCGGGGATCAGGAGCCGGTAAGCGCCGTTTCGGCGTGGGGCTTGATCTCGACCGATTCGCCGCAGCCACAGGCGGAAACCTGGTTCGGGTTGTTGAAGACGAAGGTCGAGGAGAAGCGGTCGCTCCTGAAATCCAGCTCGGTGCCGAGCAGAAAGAGCACAGCCTTGCCATCGACGACCACGGTCGCATCCTTCTCGGTGACGACCTCGTCGCCCTTATGCGCCTCACGGGCGACCTCGAAGGTGTACTCCATCCCCGCGCAGCCGCCCTTCTTGACGCCGACACGAAGGCCGAGCGCCGGCGCGTCCGGATTGTCGAGCGCCGATTGCGCCATGATCTCGCGGATACGCGTCGCAGCGGCGTCGGTCAGCGACACCACCTTCAGGCCCGGAATTGAAAACATCCTCGTCCCTCCTCGATCGGGTTCAAGGCCCGATGAAACAGGATTGCATGTTCTACATAAGGATCGGTAAGCGCAACGTCGAGGTGTTGCGGCGCAACGGCGCCATTTCATTGCGCACATTGCATGACGGGCCGCGGCATGCACTGTGACACTCTCACCAGAAGCGGCTCGAACACACATGACCTATCGCCTGCACCGCCCGGAATCGCTCCATGCCCTCGTCCGCGAGATGGTCACAAGGGCCGGCTGGACGGAGGCGCAGGCACAGGAGACGGCACACCATCTCGTGCTCGCCAATCTGAGCGGCCATGACAGCCATGGTGTCGGCATGATCCCGCTCTATTTCACCTCGCTGGCGGACGGGAACCTGAAACCGGACGCAGCGCCCGTCACGAAACTCGACAGCGCTCCCTTCCTGATCATCGACGGCCAGGTCGCGCTCGGGCAGCCCACCGCGCGCGAGGCGGTCGAACGCGCAGCCAAGATGGCGCAAGACGGTGGCGTCGCCATCGTCAGTCTGCTGGACGCGCACCATATCGGCCGCATCGGCCACTATGCTGAGATCGCCGCGGAAGCCGGGCTGATCTCGTTCTTCTGGGTGAATGTCGCCGGCCGCCCGCCGATCGTCGCGCCCTATGCCGCCAAGGAAGCCCGTTTCGGCACCAATCCGCACGCCATCGGCATTCCCGTGCCTGATGGTGAGCCGATCATCCTGGATTTCGCCACCAGCCGCATGGCGCATGGCAAGGCTCGCGTCGCGCTGAACAAGGGCGTTGAGGTGCCTCCGGGCTACATCATCGATGGCGAGGGCAGGCCAACGACCGATCCCGCCCATGTCTTCCAGCACGCCATTCCGGACCTGCCGCTCGGCGCGTTGCTGCCCTTCGGCGATCACAAGGGCGCCGGCCTGTCGCTGATTGCCGAACTGCTCTCAGCCGGACTGATGGGCGCTGCCCGTATCGACGAAAAGCCACAGAGGAGCTGGATCATCAATTCGCTGTTCGGCGTGCTGATCGACCCGTCGCGGCTGGAGCCGGACGCCGCGCTCCGCAAGAGCCGGACCGAGAGCTATCTCGCGTTTGTTCGCGCCGCGAAGCCGCAGGACCCAGCCAGTCCCGTGCTGGCGCCGGGCGACAAGGAGCGCGCGGTCCGCGCCGAGCGCGGTCGCGCCGGCATTCCTCTTGACGATGAGACCTGGTCGCAGATCAAGGGGGCAGCGGCGCGCTACGGGATTGATGCAGAGCAGTACTGAGCGCTCAGGCTCGCAATGGGAGCACGGGGCGCCAATGACGCTTGATGACTACAACGCGTTCTGCGCCTCATTGCCAGCGACGAGCCATGTCGTGCAATGGGGCGGCGCCCATGTCTGGAAGGTCGGCGGCAAGGTTTTTGCCATTGCCGGCTGGAGCGGCGGCAAGCCGCTGGCCGTCACCTTCAAATGCTCGGATATGGCCTACACCATCCTCCAGGAGCAGCCCGGCCTGCGGCCTGCCCCCTATCTCGCCTCACGGGGAATGACCTGGATCCAGCGGCAATCCGATGAGAGCATGGCCGACGATGCGCTTCGGGATTATCTCCGCGAAAGCC
>NZ_JBFTLD010000256.1:0-9885 GCF_056396265.1 Allobosea sp. 05T422_2
CCACATCTAGGGGCGCTGAGCACCGATGCGATGCGGGCTGTCCGGCCAGCACCGGCAGCCGGGGAGCCACGCCCGAACAGGATTTGAGGAGATGCGAACGCCGCCGGCAGGCCCCCCGTCGGGTTCATTCGTTCTGACGATGCCGTTGCCGCAGCGGCAACGCAGAATGCGGCAGAACTCGGTCAACAATGGGGGCAATGTTGGAAGCGATCGGGCGCCGACGTTCAGAAGGTTCGCCTTCTCATGCCGTGCGGTCCATTCCAGGTGATGGGAGGCCGCAGGACGCAACGACCGTCCGAAACAGCATCTTGGACGATGTGGCCTGGGCAGGGGCATCGGCGCGCGCCCTCGACAGGGACGGCCCCACCAGCCATCCCTTCGCAGAGATGAGCGACGATTTTTCGGACGCACCGGCGTTCGAACATCTGGAACGGGTTGTCCAGAAGCACGCAGACAAGATCGCGCTCAGTGACGGCACGACATCGCTGACCTTTCTGCGGTTGTTGCACGCGGTTCAGATCCTCGCCGCCGTCATCGCCGATGCGGTCCCGCCCGGAGAGACGGTCGGACTGCTTCTCGGCAACGCCCTCTGGTACCCGGTGGCCATGCTGGCTGCCATGCGCGCCGGCAGGCCCGCGGTGCCGCTCAATCCGCGGGACCCGGTGCCGCGCCTGGCGGCCATTGCGGCGGATGCGCGCCTAAAGGCCATCGTGAGGGTCGGCCCTGGCGAACCGCAGGACTGGCCGGATGCGGTGCCGCTGCAATGGATCGACCCGGCAAAATGTCTCGCGGAGGCGCCGCCTGGCAGGGTCCCGCTGTCGCAATCCGAGATCTCCGTCGATGCGCCGGCCATCGTTCTCTACACATCGGGCAGCACCGGAACGCCAAAGGGCGTGGTCAACAGCCAACGCGCGCTCCTCCAGCGTGTTCAGCAATATGTAAACGCCGGCCATATCGGCCCCGATGATGTCTTCATGCCGCTGACCGGGCCTGCGACCATCGCGGGATGCCGGGAAATGATGACGCCGATGCTCTGCGGCGCGACATTGTATCTGCTGGATGTCGAGAGCGCCGGCATTCGCGCCGTTCGCGAGCATTTCCAGACCTGGCAGGTGACGGTCGCCTATCTCGTGCCTGCCTTGTTGCGCGTCTTGATGAATGGCGCCCAGCCCGACACGTTTGCCTCGCTCCGCGTGGTGCGGGTCGGCGGCGAAAGGGTGCTCTGGGCCGATATCGATCGCCTCCGCGCGGCGGTGCCGGAGACCTGCTTCATCCAGATCAGCTATTTGTCGACCGAGAGTACGGGAACACAGTGGTTCCTGCCGAGGGACTATCCGGAACAGGGTGCAACGGTTCCGGTCGGTTTCGTCCTGCCCGGCGTTGATTATGCCGTGGTCGACGAGAACGGAGATCCGGTCGCTCCAGGGCAGGAGGGCGAGCTGCTGCTCCGCAGCAGCTACGTCGCCCTTGGATACTGGGAACGCGGCAGAAATCTCCCGCTTCAGGCGGGCCTGCCCGATCCGCAGCTTCGGCTCTTCGCAACGGGCGATCTCGTCACAGTGGACGAAACCGGCTTGATGCGGGTCGTTGGACGCAAAGGGCGCCAGATCAAGATCAATGGACGGCGCGTCGAGCCGGCCGAACTCGAACTTGTCCTGCGGCGCGCGCCCGGCATCCGCGATGCCGTCGCGGTCGTGACGGACGGAAACGAACTGGTGGCCTTTGTCGTTCCCGCCGAACAGGCGGGCACGGACCTGATTCCAGAATTGCGCGCGCTGATCAGGCGGTCGCTGCCGGCCGCCGTCCATCCGACGCGGCTGCATAGTCTTGCCGAATTGCCACGGCTTCGGGGCGGGAAGATCGACAGTATCCGGCTGCGGGAGCTGGATGGCGGGCTGCGCCCGCCCAAGGACAACGATGACGCTCCGGAATCCCGACAAATGGGAAACCCTCATGCTGTCGAGGCGGTGGTCGGGACCCTTTGGGAACGGATACTCCAGGGCAAGGGAGCGGCAGGCAGCCGCTGGGATGAAGCKGGTGGCGATTCCCTGAAGTTGCTGCAATTCGTCATGGAACTCGAGGAGGCGCTTGGGCGGGAACTCGATCTGGACCTGTTCACCATCGACATGAGTTTTGCCGATATCGTCAGGGCAGCGTCCGGCGACGAGGCGACGAGACATCCGCCTGCCCCCTCCGACACGCGGCCCGTCCTGTTCATCGTGCCGGGATCGATCGGCTACGGCCCTAGCCTTGCGGCCTTCGGGCTGGAGATGGGCAAGGTCGCCCGGGTTGTCGCCGTGCGCTACGAGAACCTGAAGGACCTGCTGGCCGGACAGGGAACGATACCCCGGATGGTCGATGCCGTTGTCGACCAGATCAACCATGCCCAGCCCGAGGGCAATGTGAAGCTCATCGGCTATTCCCTGGGCGGCGGCGTCGCCTTCGAGGTTGCTTCCACGCTCGTCGCGGCGGGCCGGTCGGTCACCTTCCTGGGAATCCTCGACACCAATATCGGCGCCGGGCATCACAGCTACGCTGAGACCCTGGCCCGCACGGCGCAGCGCATCCGGGCGCACCGGGTGACCATCGATCGCATGATGTTGCGGGCCGTCGCCAAGATCTTTGCCCGTTTCGGCGCAGAGGCCCAGCTCGCCAGCGGCATCGAGCGCTTGAAATGGGAGATCCTCGCCCGGCCACGTTTCATTCTGCGCCTCGAGCTCGAGGAGGTGCTGCGCATGCGCGCCTTCGACCACTGGCTCCGCCAGCCGAAAACCGCGCTGCCGATAGCCGCCACCCTGTTTCGATGCCGACGGCCCGGCGTTCCGTTAGATCTGGGCTGGGGCGAGCTCTTCACCGATCTGAACGTGGTCCCGATCGTCGGCGGGCATCTCGATATGCTGATTGAACCGCACCTCGGCCATAACCGCCCCTTGATCGAGCACGCCTTCCTGGCGAGCGGCGGATAGGGCAACCTCCGGTGGACGTTTCCCTCGGCAGCGGCGACGCTCTCAAGGTATCGGCGCAGGCGAGGCATCCCGGCCTCATGTGGCGCTGGCCGACGATGCGACCCAGCACCATCGCAGCCGTGCCGGAGATGGCGCCGGTCTCGGCCAGATCGGTGCCGTAGAGCATGAGGCGCAGCCTGATGCCGGGCGCAACCACATAGCTGTTCGCTGCGATGGTCACGAGCCGCCGCGTCTGTGCCGGATCGAAATCCTGTACCATGCAKGGATTGCCGACCTCGCGGACCGCTGTGCGTTCGTGCTCGACGCCCTGCGGGTTGCCTGACTGACGCGACCGGGCATTCCAACGAAAGGATCAAACCATGTCACTCAAGGATATTCTTCCGGGCAAGCTCGGCTTCGGCGCCGCCCCGCTTGGAAACATGTTCCGCGACATTCCCGAGCAGGAGGCGCTCGCAACGGTCGAGGCTGCCTGGAAGGACGGCATCCGCTATTTCGACAACGCTCCCTTTTACGGGGCCGGCCTCGCCGAAATCCGCATGGGCGAGGCGCTCAATGGCCGGCCGCGCGACGAATACGTCATCAGCACCAAGGTCGGCCGCGTCATCCTCGACGAGATCGAGGATGTCAGTGCGCGAGATCTCGGCGAGAAGGGCGAGGTCTTCAAGCATGGCCGCCCCAACAGGATCGTGAACGACTATTCCGAGGCCGCAACTTTGCGGTCCATCGAGGACAGCCTGAAGCGACTGAAGACCGATCGTATCGAGATCGCCTGGGTCCATGATGTCGCCCAGGATTTCTACGGCGACGAATGGCTCGGCGTGTTCGAGGCGTCGCGCAAGGGCGCCTTCAGGGCCCTCGACCGGCTGCGCGACGAAGGCGTGATCAAGGGCTGGGGCCTCGGTGTCAACCGGGTGGAGCCGATCGAGCTGCTGCTCGGGCTCGACGGTCCGCGCCCAGACGGCTTCCTGCTGGCGGGACGCTACACGCTGCTCGACCATGCGCGCGCCCTCCAGCGCGTGATGCCGCTGGTCACCGAGCGCGGGCTCGGCATCGTCGTCGGCGGCCCCTACAGCTCCGGTGCCTTGGTCGGCGGCCCGAACTTCGAATACGCACCGATGACGACGGAGATCCGCGCCAAGGTCGCGCGCATCAAGGCCATCGCCGACCGCCACGGCGTCAGCATGAAGGCGGCCGGCCTGCAGTTTTCGCTCGCCAATCCCGCGGTCGCTGCGGTGATCCCCGGCGCCAGCCAGCCGAGCCGCATCGCCGAAGACCGGGCTGCGCTGCAGGAGGTGGTGCCTGCCGCGTTCTGGCGGGAGCTGCGGGAGGCCGGGCTGGTCCATCCCGACGCGCCCTTGCCCGGCGCGTAGCATGTCAGGCAGCTGACGGCTGCCGTCTCGCCGGATGAAAAATCGAAGGCATGCAAACACAAGAGGTTAGGTCATCGCACCGGATCCGATTTCCTGTCCGGTGAACTATTCCGTGACCTTGATATCCAGTTCGCGGATCAGCCGGCCGAAACGCTCGATGTCTCCGGTGACCAGGCGCGCCATGTCCTGGGGGAGCCGGGAGCGGGGTCGAGCCCGCTGGCCGCKAGCCTTGTCGCGATTTCGGGAGCCATGATCGCGCGCGCGGCCGCCGCATTCAGGCGCGCGACGATCGGCGCTGGAGTCCCGGCGGGGGCAACGAGGCCGAAGAAATTCGGGATCAGCGGATCATCGGAGAGGCCGAGTTCCGTCATCGTCGGCACCTCGCTCATGTCGCGCAGCCGCCGCTCGTTCCCGACGGCGAGCGCCTTCAGCTTTCCGTCCTGCATCAGGGAGAGCGCGGCCGGCGGCGTGGAGATGGTCAGCGCGACTTCGCCCGTCGCCACCGCCGTGACGGCKGGCGGCGCACCGCGATAGGGCACATGCACCATCCTGACGCCGAGCCTGCGTGCCAGCGCCTCGATGTTGAGATGGGCCATGCTGCCCTTGCCGAAGCTGGCATAGGGCAGCTCGCGCTGCTTCGCGAGGGCGACGAACTCGGCGAAACTGCCGACGCCGAKCCCGGGATTTACGACCAGCACATAGGGGCCCGTCGCGACCACCCCGACATAGGCGAAGTCCCGTTTGCCATCGAGAGCCTGCTGCGGCATCAGGATCGGATTGATGCCAAAGACCTCGCGCGGCGCCATCAGCAGTGTGTAGCCGTCAGGCTCTGCCCGCGCGACGGCCGCTGCCCCGACCATGCCGTTGGCGCCGGCCCGGTTCTCGACGACGACCGGCTGGCCGAATTCGAGGCGCAGTTTCTCGGCGACGAGCCGCGCGGCAAGATCGACCGCGCCTCCGGCCGGGTAGGGCACGATCAGCAGGATCTGCCTGGTGGGATAGCCGGTCTGGCTCTGGGCGAGCGCCGGCAGGGCGAGAGAGCCCGCACCGAGGAGAGCCAGGGCGGCGCGGCGAGACATCGGCTCGGACATGGTGACCTCCCATCCAGTTGTTCAGGGTCGTTGGGTCGGTGCTCAGAAGGGCCCGGGCGCGTCGACATGCCGGGTCCATTGCTCCCAGGCGCGGTCCATGGCGAAGGGCTTCAGGTTGAATTCGGCGGCAGAGAGCGCTTCGGCGGTCGTCAGTCGGCGAACCGCGCCGAGCTGGGCGGCCTTCAACTGCACCTCGGCATTGCGAGCGCCGTAGATCGCCCGAAAGGTCACCTCCCGGAGCGAGCGGCCCGCGACGGTGGCGCCGTGGCCGCGCATCAGCACGGTCCAGTTTGCCCCAAGGGCACGCGCAAGCGAATCCCCCTGCGCCTGCGTCGAGACGATCAGGTTYGTGTCGCCGAACTCGTCCTGGCTGTCCCAGAGCGGCACGGTCGCGCCCATGGTCGCGCCCAGATGGAAGACGGGAACGAGTTCGGCATCGCTCGTGCAGAACGGCATCATCGCCGGCGCATGGTGGTGGCAGATGGCCTGCACATCCGGGCGTGCGCGGTAGATCGCGCCATGGATGCTGCGTTCGGCGAAGATGCGGGCCTGCGTCACCGAKACGAGGGCATCCTCGCGGTCGAAGACCAGCACATCCTCGGGCGCCACCAGCTCGGCCGCGCGGGTTCTGGGCATCAGGTAATGATCGCTGCGATCGGGATGGCGCGCCGAGACATGTCCAAAACTGTCGACGATGCCTTCGCGGGCGAGGATGCGGCTCGCGAGAACGATCTCGGCGACCACCGCATCAAGCTCCCGGGTGCCCTGTGGGAGCGGAGCCTCGCTGGCTCCGGCAGGCGCGTTCGACAGCATGGGACGCCCTCGATTGAAATGCGCGGATCTGCGCCGTCGCGGCAGGGTCACTCATTCTGCCGGACGAAATCCAATGCGAAGCGCTTAGGTCAGCGCTAAGCGTTTTGTTGTGGCTCGGCGGCCGGTAGCGGGTGCCCCAACCCGATCACCGCCGCCGACAGCGTCGTCATCGCCGCAGCAACGGCGTCGCGGATGATCGGGAGCGCGGCAAGCTGCCCGGCCTTGCGGGAGCCCGCGAGGTAGAGCGTGCGCCTGAGCACCGGTGCAATGATCGGGCGGGCCGACAAGGTTCCGGCCGCGACCTCCGCGAGCACGGTGCCATAGGGCAGGATGCCGGCCGCAGGCCCGCGCGCGACCAGCGTCTTGATGCYGGAAATCGAACGGACCTCGTGTTCGAGCCGGAGGACGAGCCCGTGTTCGGTGGCGGTCTTCTCGACGAGGGAGCGCACGCCATCGCGCGGCTCCGGCAGGATGAGAGGATGGGCGAGAGCCTCGGTGAAGCTGATGGGGGCCGTGTCCCGGTCTCCCGTCGCGGTGACGAGGACGAGGTCTTCCTGGTAGAGGGCGCGCCTCCAGCAGCCCGGTGCGTCCGGAACCTCATAGGCCAGGATCAGGTCGAGCTCGGCCCGATGCAGGCTGTCGACCAGGAGATGGCTCATCTCTTCGGTYAGGCTGACGGCAAGGTGAGGCGCGCGCTCCGAGATCCGTAACAGCAGCTCCGGCCCGATGATCTGCATCAGGCTCGGGGTCAGGCCGAAGCGCACGGCCTCGCGTGCGTCCTCGCGCAGTTCACGGCGCGTCAGCGCGACGAGGTCGAGGATCTCGACGGCGCGCCGGAACAGCTTTTCGCCGGCGGCGGTTGGGGAGACGCCGCGCGAATGGCGCGTCAGCAGCGTGACGCCGAGGCCTTCCTCGAGCTGCTTGATCTGCATGCCGAGCGCCGGTTGCGCGATCCGCAGCTCATCGGCCGCGCGCGTCATATTGGCGGCCTCAACCACACGGACGAAATAGGTGAGTTGGCGGAGGTTCAACGCCCGCTCCGGGATCGGCTGCTTCGGACGGCGAACCCTGCCACGAAGGCGCTTGCTCTGACGAGTCTGCCGCGCTCGAGCGGCGGCCTGGGCGAACCGCAGGAATCTGATCGAGATCAAGGCGGGGAGGGCCTGTCTGCGGCATCAGCTCGGCATGAGCTTGCTCGCCTTCATCGCGGTCTGTGCCTCGCTTCTGGCGACGCCGGGACCGACCAATACGCTTCTCGCGACCTCCGGCGCGGAGATCGGCTGGCGCCGGTCCGCCGCCCTGCTTGCAGCCGAGCTCCTCGGCTATCTCCTGGCGATCGCCATCCTGCGCCTGGCCCTGGGACCGTTCATCGCATCCCGGCCGATCGTCGCAACGGCGCTCCAGGCAGGCGTTGCGCTCTATCTGGTCTACCTGGCAACGGCGCTCTGGCAGCGCAGCAGCCTGCCTCTCGCTCACGGCCGTTCGATCACCTTCGCCCGCGTGTTCCTGACGACGCTGCTCAATCCGAAAGGGCTCATCTTCGCCTCCACCCTTCTGCCCCCGGCAGGGTTCCCGGCGCTGCTGCCGTGGCTCGCCCTGCTGTCGGCGGAGATCGTCGCGATCGGCTTCGGCTGGGTGCTGCTTGGCAGCACGTTGCAGCGCAGTCTGCAGGACCCGGCCAGGGCCAGGATCGGCTATCGCGCCAGCGCAGCCGTGCTTGGCCTGCTGGCAAGCATGATGGCCGCGCGGACTCTGGTTTCGCTCTGACGGGCCCCGTCCGCTCTCGGACCGTGCCCCCCTCAGGCGTTCGCGACCCAGCCGCGCCAGGTGAAGGCTGCGTAGAACAGGCTGACATTGGCAAAGCCGCCGGCCCGCAGGATCTCCTCGTCCTGTTCGGGGCAGAAGCTTTGCAGGCTGGCCGCGACGGCCGCGCGGGCGCGCTGCACCTGCTCGGGATCGGCGCCGGACGCGATCGGGTAGGCGGCATAGCGATCGAGCCAGGTTTCGCGTTCGTCGGCGCCCTGGGGAAAGCTCGCATGTGCAGCGACGAAGGGCGCGCCGGGGCGAAGCCGGGCGTGGATCTCGCGCACCGTCCGTTCGCGCTCGGGCGCGGCGAGGAAATGCAGCGTCAACAGGCAGGTCGCCGCGTCAAAGGGGCCGGCCGGCGCATCGTCGATATAGCCTTCGACCAGCGTGACCCTATCCATCAGCGGCCCCAGCGTGCGTTCGGCGAGGCGCAGCATCGCGGCTGCCGGATCGACCCCGACGAAGCTCCAGCCGGGATGCGCCTCTGCAAGCGCGCGGATCTCGCTGCCGCCGCCCGCCCCGAGCACCAGCACCTTCGCGTCGTCGGGGGCGCTTTCTGCCAGCAGCAGGCCGGTCATCCGGTGCAGCGCGTCGAGACCGGGCACGAAACGCCGCGGCCCCTCTGCATAGCGCGAGACGGCTTCGGGATCGGAAAAATTCCTGAGGAAGGGCTCTTCGCGAGCCGCGCGTTCAGTCGACACAGGTGGATCCTTCGGGCTGGAGCCGCGCGCGTTGCGCCAGGCGTTGCCGGAAATCCGCGCTCAAGGCTGCCAGCGTCACGGTCTCGAGCGAGGCCAGCAACAGCGCCTGCGCCTCGCGCAAGCTGCCATCAAGCGCCGCATTGACCGCCTGCTCGACGGCGCAAGCCGGCGCCTCGCTGCGGTTGCCGATGGCGAAGAGGGCGGGCGAGCCGATGCCGTCATAGATGTCGCGCAAGGTAATCTCGGCGAGGTCTCGGGCGATTGTCCAACCGCCGCCATGACCCTTCTCGGAACGGACATAGCCCTGGTCGCGCAAGCCCGACATGACCCGCCGGATCACCACGGGATTGGTCCGCATCATCCGCGCCAGCGCTTCCGAGGTCACGGGGCTGTTCTGGTCCGCCATGTGCAGCAGCACGTGCAGCACCCCGGACAAACGACTGTCGCGATTCATGTAACTTCATATGTTGCGTGATTGAGGCGGCGTCAAGAGCCTCCGCGTGGACAGGGCAGGGGCGCCGTCCTGACGGCTATGCCGTCGCCGGGGATAGAGCGGCGACCGACCGCTGCGGGGAAACGAGAAGCTCAGAGGCGTCAACTGCGGCATCGTGGCCGGCTATGGCGCTGGCCCGGCGCAGCAGAAGGTCGTAAGGCAGTCGGGCCGCTCGCTCCTGGCCTGCTTGGTCAGACCTGCGGCATCCAAGGTCGAGCTCCCCGCGTGAGCTCCCGACGGAAGACGGCTCCGCAGTGATGCGGGGCCGTTTTCGTTTGGGGGCGCGCGCTGACCTGCCTGTCAGGCTTCTCGCACCTGCCGATAGCCCGCCGCCTTCGCCAATGTGATGAACTTGCGATCGAACGTCGCGAAACCCTCGCAATGGGCCGACTTGCAGAGATGCAGGGCATCGGCGAAGTCCATGCCGCGCTCAGTCAGATCCAAGGCAGCAGCGACCACCGCGCCGTCTTCGACCGTCACTGTGGGAAGGCCGGCAAAGGCTCTCAAGGCCCGGGTGATATCGGCCGCATCATACTCATAGGCGCTGCGCAGCACCCATTCGACCTCGAGCATCACGGTTTGCGCGACGAAAACCGGCTGTCCGTCGATCAGAATGCGCGCGCGCTCTGATTGCCGGGGATGGTC
>NZ_JBFTLD010000257.1:0-9702 GCF_056396265.1 Allobosea sp. 05T422_2
ACGCAGGAGATGCTGGATTTCTGCGCCAAGAAGGGGGTTCATCCCGATGTGGAGATGATCCGCATGGACGAGATCAACGACGCCTTCCTGCGGCTCGAGCGCGCCGATGTGCGCTACCGCTTCGTCATCGACATGGCCTCGCTGGTTCCAGCGCAGGCGGGGTAGGGCGCGCGGGTCGGATCAAGATCATGGCCGCGCCATCGCGCATGGTGGTGCCATTCCGAAGGGCGGTGCCATTCCGTGCGAGCGCCTTGGGGGAGCAAGCCATGAGACCCATCGTCATCTGCCACATGCTCTCGTCGCTGGACGGCAGCCTCCATCCGAGCCGCTTCACCTGGAGCCCCGATGGCAGCAAGGCCGAATGGTCCAGGCTCTATGAAGAGGTCCATGAGGGGCTCGAGCCCGACGCCTGGCTCGTCGGCCGGGTAACGATGGCCGAGATCAGCAAGGTCGGTCCGCACGCACCGGCCCAGGTCGGCCCGGTCGAGCGGCCCTGCCATTTCGCGGTCCGTGAAGCCGAGTGCTTTGCGATAGCGCTCGATCCATCCGGCAAACTCCACTTTGCCGGGCCGAAGATCGGCGGCGACCCTGTCGTGGTGCTGCTCGGCCCTGGGGTTGCAGACAGTCATCTCGCCGAACTCGCCGCGGACGGTGTCTCCTATATCGTCGCCGAAACCGCGAAGATCGATCTGGCCGCCATGCTGGATGTCCTCGGCCACGAGCTCGGCATCCACCGGCTGCTGCTCGAGGGCGGCGCCGGTATCAACGGCTCTTTCTTCGCCGCAAGCCTGGTCAACGAGCTGAGCCTGCTCCTCGTGCCCGCCCTCGACGGACGGGGCGGACATCAGGGTTTCGTCGAGGCCGGAGAAGACGGCCTCGACGGCGATGTGCAGCTCTCCTTCAAGAGCTGCGAACCGCTGGCGCATGGCATCCTGCATCTGCGCTACATCGTGGCGCCCCGCTGAGGCCCGGACGCTGCGCCAAGAAGGGTGTTCATCCCGATGTCGAGATGATCGGCATGGACGAGATCAACGACGCCTTCGAGCGGCTCGAGCGTAGCGATGTGCGCTGTCGCAGCGTCATCGACATGGCCTTGCTGGTCCAGCGGCAGGGGCGCAGGGACGCGTGCCCAGGATCATGGCCGCGTCATTCCACATGGCGCGGCCAGTCCTGGCGATGCAACCACTTGTGTCGCTCCGCMTTTGCGGTGCCGGCGTCAGCGCCCGACCGAGGGCAGCCGCGGCCTCGCAACCGATGCCGATCTGGGAGGCGAGGACGCGACGATCCGGTCCGATGCCTCGAGCGCAGCGATCACGCTGGGCTGAATGTAGCTCCGCAAGTCCTGTCGCCAGGTTTCGGTCATCTTGTCCCAATGAAACTGATGATGGTTTCGTACGGATTCATGCAATGCCCGGGCGGCCGCCTCGACGGCCGCCGCGACGCGTCTCTGGTCCATCTCATACCCCCTGCAACCCACCCCATGAGTATGGGCAGATCATCGCGGGGGCGGGAAGGTCCGGTCTATGAGGCGAAGGACACATTACGGTTATTCCGGCTCTCGTATCCTCCATTGCCAACGCGCGGCGATGCCGGGCAAGGCCGAGGTGCCGTCCCGATCGAAACCCGGTCATCCCATCCGAAGTCTCAGCCGACCTGCCACGGCGCAGACGCTCTCCCGCAAGCACTCCTTCTGGGTTAGGCTGGCATCTACCTGATCGGTCGCATCAGGAAGGGGAGCCGCCATGAGGCCAGCCTCCAGACTGTCATTCGGCGTGTGCGCTTTCGGCTTGGCTTTGAGCGTGACCGGAGCGGCATCCGCGCAGCCCGCCGTGCCGGCGCCTGTCGTCACCATCACCTACGAGGCGCCGAAGAACCCGGCGCATCAGCCCGTCCTCGATCTCCTGCGTGAAAAGCAGGCACTCGAGAAGGCGGCCGAATTCTACCGGCTTTTCCGGCTGCCGAGGCCATTGACGCTGAAGGCGAAGGGCTGCGACGGCGAGATCGATGCCTGGTTCGAGAATGACGAGATCACGATCTGCTACGAGTATGTCGCGTATGTCCTCGACATCGCGCGGGGTCCCAAGCGGCCCGATTGGGTGAGTGAGAACGATGCTCTTGTCGGGCCGGTCATCGACCTGTTTCTTCACGAAGGCGGGCACGCGATCTTCGACTATCTCAAGATTCCGGTGCTGGGGAATGAGGAGGACGCCGCCGATTTCGTTGCGTCCTACATGGAGCTCAACCTTTACAAGGCTGATGCCTACGGCCTGATCGCCGGCATCGTCTATTGCTACCTCAACGAGGCGGGCGTCCACAGCTTCAAGAAGCTCAAGCGGATGCCGGGCGGCCCGGTCGACGGGCAGACATTCGCCGATGCTCACAGCACTCCGCTGCAGCGCATGTACAACGTGCTTTGCCTCGCCTATGGCTCCGACCCCGTCCGCTACAAGGCGCTGGTCGACAAGGGCGTGCTGCCGGCCGAACGCGCCAGTGGCTGCAAGGTCGAATATGAACAGGTCGACCACGCCTTCAAGACGCTGCTCGTCCCGCATCTTGACCAGGCGGCGCTGGCCCGGCTGTATCCGCAGGTGAATTCCGCCGCGCCGAAATAGAGTGTCTGTCTGCAGAAGGTGAAGCCCGGCTTGGCTCTCGGGACCCTATCATCGGGCTCACCAGGCGCGCGGCCTCGCGCACCCGTCGCCGAGACATCGAGGGATAGAATTCAGGCAAGCAGAGCAAAGCAGGCAAGTATTGTGAGAAGAGAACGGCCAGTTGAACCGGCCGTTCTCTGACATATTGGCTTGGGGCGTCAGCCCTTGGTGACGATGGGCGTTGCCGCTGGCGCGGGCGGGGGTGCTTTGCCCTTGCCGTAATAGGCGCATCCGCCGACGCCAGACAACGCCACTGAAATAGCCAGGATCAGGAGTGTTTTCATTGCGCAGCCCTCGTTGAGTAGGTCCCCACCCCGTCATCATAGTACAGATTGGCGACTAAATCCCGATGAATCCTCGCCTCGAAGTTTATCCCGGCGCAAACTGATGGTGTGATCGTTGCCCTGACCATCGCAGCGCCGGGGCAGCAGGGCGGCAAATCGCGGAGCCATGGTCGAACCCCTGCCAGCCCGGCCTTCCTGCTCCGCTTCCGGCCCATGATGGTTCGAGAATGTTTCGATTTTTTTAGCATTTACAAAGAGCGTTGACTAAGCAACCATTCGCTCGGCCTGGGGAGGTGAAGTACGGTACAGAGGTTCTGGGATCATGCCGGACCGCTCGGTTGCGATCGTCGACGACCACCCCTTGTTGATGGAGGGGATCGGAGCACTGCTCAAACGATGGGGCGGTTTCGCGCTCACCGCGACCGGGAACATCGCGGAGGATATCGTCTCGATCGTCAGGACGCACCGCCCCGGTGAGATGATCGTCGATCTCAATATGGTGGGGGATGTCTTCCAGGCGATTGCGGACGCGCTGAAGATCGCTCCCGAGACAAAGATCATCGTGTTCACAGCCTCGACAAGCCCCGATGATGCGATCAGGGCCCTGGATGCCGGAGCAAGGGGCTATGTCCTGAAAGGCAGCCCCGGCGAGGATCTGTTCCAGGCGCTTCAGGCCGCGCAGCACGGCGATGTCTATGTCACACCCGCCTTCGCGACCAAGGTGATCGGTGCCTTGCAGGACAAGGCGGTCGAACGCCAGAAGGCGATCAGCAACAGGCTCAGCGTCCGCGAGGAGCAGATCGTCAAATTGCTGCTGCTTGGGAAACGCAACAGCGAGATTGCCCGCGAGCTGTCGCTCAGCGACAAGACCATCAAGGGCTACATGACCAACCTGATGGCCAAGCTGAACGTGCGCAACCGCCTCGAGGTGGTGCTCGCCGCGCAAAGGCTCTATCCGCCGATGACCATCGCGACGGTCACAAGGCTCCACTCCTAAGGGAAGCCTGATCTCATCTGCTTGCCCGAGATGATGGCGCCGACGGCCTGGACGATGCGCCAGCCGATCATCGCTCCGGCGCTGCCCGCGAATGCGCAACCGGCCGAGCCGATGACGAAGAGCACGAGGCCGATCGCCACCGGCCGGCACCGGCCATAGCGGTCGCTGATCGGGCCCCAGAACAGCTGGCCGAGGCTGAAGCCGGTCAGGAAACCCGAGACCGTGAGCTCGATCAGCCCGGTATCGGCGCGAAGAGCGCGTGCGCCATCTCCGGCAAGGCKGGCAGATAGAGGTCGGTMGAGATCGACGCGAAACCCATCAGCACGCTGAGCACGCCGAGCACCCGCCAGGGCTGGCCGGCCGCATCAGGGCGCGACCGGGCGGCGGCGCAGGCCAGCGCCTTGGCTTCGATGTCGTTGCTCATGGGCCAGTTCCGTACGGTTGACCTGCCGGCGCTCAAAGGCCGGTGGTCGCGAGCAATTGCGCGGGATAGCGCTCGCCCTCGATCGCGATCGCCGCCGCAGCCTGCTCGATCTCGGCAAGATCGGCGGCGGTGAGCTCGACCGCGACGGCGCCAAGGTTCTCCTCGAGGCGATGAAGCTTGGTCGTTCCGGGGATCGGCACGATCCAGGGCTTCTGGGCGAGCAGCCAGGCGAGCGCGATCTGCGCCGGCTTCGCGCCCTTCTCGGTGGCGATGCGCTGGAGGAGATCGACCAAGGCCTGGTTCTTCGCCATGGCTTCGGGAGTGAAACGCGGCAGGATGCTGCGGAAATCGCCCTCGCCGAGCTTGGTGTCCTTGCTCATCGCGCCGGTGAGAAAACCCTTGCCGAGCGGGCTGTAGGGCACGAGGCCGATGCCCAGTTCCTCGCAGGTTCCCAGGATGCCATTGCTCTCGACGCCGCGCGTCCACAGCGAATACTCGTTCTGCAGGGCGGTGATCGGCTGCACGGCATGGGCGCGGCGTGCTGTCTTCGCGCCGGGTTCGGAGAGCCCGAAATGCCTGACCTTGCCGGCCGCGATCAGGTCCTTGACGGCGCCGGCGACATCCTCGATCGGCACGCCGGGGGTCGACACGGTGCTGGTAGAACAGGTCGATGACATCGACGCCGAGCCGCTTGAGGGAGGCATCCGCGACCGCCTTGATCTGCGCGGGCCGGCTGTTCAGGCCGGACTGCTTGCCCTCGACGAAGTTGAAGCCGAACTTGGTGGCGATCACCACCTGGTCACGGACCGGTCGTAGCGCTTCCCCGACCATCTCCTCATTGGTGTAGGGGCCATAGACTTCGGCCGTATCGAAGAAGGTGACGCCGCGCTCCACCGCCTGGCGGATCAGCGTGACGCCCTCCTGCCTGCTGAGCCTGTTGGCATAGCCGAAATCCAGCCCCATGCAGCCATAACCGAGGGCCGACACCGCTAGGCCATTCTGTCCAAGAAGACGTGACTTCATCGCCTGTTCTCCGGGGTTCAAAGGGCGTTCTCTCGCCGTGCTGCCGAAGATAGGGGAGGCGCCATCGATCAATTAGACGGCATAGACCGCATGAAGTCATATCCGTAGTTCATGAGTAAGCCTGAGCCGTGGCGTGCTAAACTGGCGCGTTCGTCACGCGCCGTACCTTTCGGGAGCGGCGAGTGCGCCGCTGGTGGAGGTCTGCTCCGGGGCGAAACTCAAACCCAGATGGCCGCTCCGGCAATCTGCTGGGAGTGGCAGCTGGATTCGACACGGCGTCTCGCTCGGTGCGATCATTGCCCGCAACCGGGAGGGAACCATGCACGGCGGTCCCCATGGCCAAGAGGCCTTCATCAACACGCTGGCAGCGTCGCTGGCCGGTGCCGCGAGCCTCGCCAGGAACGCCCTGGTCGAGATCGCCATTCTGGGCGGGCCGGAGCGTCTCGATGCCCTGGAGCAGCGGTTTCTGAACGACGCCAAGAACGCAACGATTGAAGGCGTCTCCATCGAAGAGGATGCTCGTCTGCTCAACGATATCGTCGCGACGGTCGGGATGATCTTTGCGCAGGCTCGGGAGGCCGTGGCCGAGCGCCTTGGCGATCAGCCGCGGCGAGGCGGCGAGGGGCCGAACCCCAATGGCGGGGAGCCTTAGGGCGCCGGCCCGAAAAGCGGATTGCGGCTTTTGCGGGCAGCCGATGCAGAGGCAGAAGGCTGTCGCCTGCCACTGATCCTCGATATCTCCGGGGGGCGGAAGGCGGCAAACCCAAAAATGCCCGTCACCGCTGGAAGAGGGGCGAACTTATGGCGACGCTGGAGGCAGAACGTCCCCCTCGGCGAGCGCGGCATTTCGGTAGCGAGGATCATTCGTGACTTCGAGTCCGACCCAAGACGGAAGATCGACATGCTGAGCGGCCTCGATCAGTTCGACCTCGGCGATCACAAGCCCTGCATGGCGGCCTGAGAACACATCCACGTCCCACGTCAACCCGCCATGCTCGACCCTGTATCGCGTCTTTTCGAGGGGTGGGCCGATGCACAGCGTCAGCAGCATCTCCTCGGCTTCCGCGACGGGGATTTCGTATTCGAACTCCGGGCGGGCCAGACCATGAGTCTCCMCCTTGATGGTGAGGAACGCCTCAGCGGCGGCACAGCGGATGCGGACGCTGGTTGTCCCCTTCGGCGTAAGATAGCCCTGGCGCAGGGGCTGCCCCGGGCCAGCTTTCTCCCGCCAATCGTCGGCGATGACGAGGAATTTGCGTTCAATCTCTGTGCCCATGTCCGGTTCGCTGTTGGGTCTCGTCTCACCAGCGATAACCTGATTGGCGTTCTCGGCATAACCCATAGGGGGAGCTCACCGCTTCACTCCGGACCCCGGATCGGCATCCCGGATTGGGTTTCGGCCGGCAGGCGTCGAAGGCCCTTTTCCGGTGCCGCCGCAATACTGGCCGTGCCTCCGCAGCAACAGCGAACGCTTTGCTCCGTCATCGTCCTCCCGGAGACAGAATTTTTCGCCGAGCAGCAGCGTTCTCGCATGCGCAGCTCCAGGAGAATGACGTTYGCCGTTTCGTTGTATTTCAGAAAGAACATTCTGTTTGACTAAAAGAACGATTCTTCGCCAGTATTTCGACGGCCGGTCGCGACATTCATCCCTGGCCGGGCACGAGCTGAGTGAGGAACAACCATGTCGAGCGATGCGCTTTCCGCAGGGACACAAGGGCTGAGGCGCCGCACGATCCTGGCCATGTCGCTCCTGCTTTCGGTCGCCGCCCCCGGTCTTGCGGCGGCCCAGGGGCAGCCCGCACCACTTGCGAAGGCTCCGGTCGGCACGAGGCTGGTCGTCGCCGATCAGAATGAGGCGCTGCAGAGCCTGATGCGGGCGTCGGGCGCCCATGACAGGCTGTCGAGCCAGGTGACCTATGCCAATTTTCTCGGCGGCCCGGCCATTCTCGAAGCCTTCCGGGCGGGGGCTCTCGATCTCGCGACCGTCGGCAACACGCCGCCCATCCAGGCCCATGCGGCTGGCGAGCAGATTCCGATCGTGGCGGCGCGCACCTCGTCCGAAACCGACTACGCGCTGGCCGTACGCCCCGGGCTGAAGATCGCCTCGCTGGAGGAACTGCGCGGCAAGAGCATCGCCTATGGCGAGGGGACGGGCCGTCAGCCCTTCGTTCTCAACGCGCTGAAGCTCGCGGGGCTGACGAAGAAGGATGTGCGGCTCGTGCCCTTGCGGGCCGCCGATTTCCCGGATGCGGTGCGAACGGGGCAGGTCGATGTAGCGGCGCTGAACGAGCCGCATTTCTCGCGCTATCTCGCCGATTTCGCCGATCGCGGCGCGAGCGCCCTGCCGAAGGACCAGAACGACCGCCTGCCGAAGAGCCTGACCTATCTCTATGCGAGCAAGCGGGCCCTGGACGATCCGGCCAAGCTCGCAGCCATTCGCGAGTTCGTGGCGGCCTGGATCGATGCCAACCGCTGGTCGCATGCGAATGCCGAGGGCTGGGTCGAGGCCTATTACGTCAAGCGCCAGAACCTCAAGCCGGCGGATGGGCGCAGGATCGTCGAAGCCGAGGGGCGCTTCGAATTTCCCCTGCTCGCCAGCCTGATCCCGAAGCAGCAGGCCTTGATCGACGTCATCCACGAGGCTGGCGACCTGCCGAAACGGCTCGATGCACGCGAGGAATTCGATCTGCGCTTCGACGACATCATCGCCGCCAAATCCAATTGAGGCTGTCCATGTCCGATCAAAGCCACGCGCTGATTGCCACGGCCTATTCGGTGCCCTTCGCCGCGATTGCGGGCGTTCCGGCGCAGGCAAACCCGACGCCCCCCGCGCAGGGCAAGCTCCCGAAACTGGCGCCGGGCCGCCTGCCTGCGGGCGCCATCCTGTTCGGGCCGGTCGCGCTGGTCGTTCTCTGGGAGCTCGCCTCGCTGACGGGGTGGCTCTCGCCGAAATTCCTCGCGGCGCCGTCGATCGCCCTGTTCACCGGCTTCGAGCTGCTGCAATCGGGCACGCTTGCCGACCATTTCCTGGCATCKGCGGGGCGCGCCTATCTGGGGCTCGGCATCGGCGTCGCGGTCGGCCTGCTGCTGGCGCTCGCATCCGGTCTCAGCCGGATCGGCGAGGCCTCGATCGACGGCCTCGTCCAGATCAAGCGGGCGATCCCGACGCTCGCGCTGATCCCGCTCGCGATCCTCTGGCTCGGGATCGGCGAGGCCATGAAGGTGGCCCTGATCGCCTCCAGCGTCTTCGTGCCGATCTATATCAACACCCATGCGGCGCTGCGGGGCATCGATATCCGCCATGTCGAGCTCGCCCGCAGCGTCGGGCTGACGCGCAGCGCCTTCCTGCGCGAGGTGGCGCTGCCCGGCGCGTTGCCGGGCTTCTTCACCGGCCTGCGACTTGCCGTGACCACCTGCTGGACGGCGCTCGTCGTGCTCGAACAGATCAATACCAGCCAGGGCATCGGCTACTTGATGAACCGCGCCCGCGACTATGGCCAGACCGATATCATCGTGGTCGGCCTCGCGATCTATGCGGTGCTCGGCCTCGGCTCCGATTTCGCCGTCCGGCTCTGGGAGCGCAAGGCGTTGTCCTATCGCAAGGCGCTGGCGTCATGAACGCCTCGGCTCATCCGCTCCGCCTGCCGCAGCCGGACGCCCTCGCGGTCAGCCTGCGCGACGTCACGCGCCGCTTCTCCGGCCGCAGTGTGCTCGGGCCCGCCTCGCTGGATTTCGCCGCGGGCGAGTTCGTCGCGCTCATCGGCAAGAGCGGTTCGGGCAAGAGCACGTTGCTGCGCGCCATCGCCGGGCTCGACGATGGTGTCGAGGGCGAGGGCACGCTCACGGTGCCGGCCGACCGCTCCGTCCTCTTCCAGGATTCGCGGCTGCTGCCCTGGAAGAGCGTGCTGCAGAATGTCGTCTTCGGCCTGCATGCGGCCGACAGCGACGCTCGCGGGCGGCAGGCGCTGGCCGATGTCGGCCTCTCCGGGCGGGAGGAGGCGTGGCCGAACGCGCTTTCCGGCGGCGAACAGCAACGGGTGGCGCTCGCCCGCTCCCTGGTGCGCCAGCCGCGCCTGCTTCTGGCGGACGAGCCCTTCGGCGCACTCGACGCGCTGACGCGGATCCGGATGCACGATCTCCTCTTCCGCCTGATCCGGCAGCATCGCCCGACCGTCCTGCTCGTCACCCATGACGTCGACGAAGCGATCAAGCTCGCCGATCGCGTGCTCGTCATCGACGAAGGACGCATCACCCTCGACCAGCCGGTTTCCTTGGCCCACCCGCGCGCCAGGCACCCGGGCTTTGCTGTGCTGCGTGGCGAAC
>NZ_JBFTLD010000258.1:0-9652 GCF_056396265.1 Allobosea sp. 05T422_2
CTCGAGCTCTATTCCGACGAGGATGGCGAGCCCGGCCCGGTCTACGTGAAGACCCTGGTCTCACCTCGAGCTCTATTCCGACGAGGATGGCGAGCCCGGCCCGGTCTACGTGAAGACCCTGGTCTCACGCGGCGCAAAGACGATCGTCGTCTCCCAATACAACCCGCCGAAGGAACTCCGCTTCGACGCCATGCGGGTGAAGCAGATGCTGCGGATCATTCCCTATGACGAGCTGCTGGGGGTTTAGGTTCGGGTGGCCCTGCAGCCGGAGCGACGTGGCTTCCTGCTCCTGGCCTTTGCCGTTGGACTGTTCCCGATCGCGCAACAAGCGGCCCCATGCAAGACCCGGAAGCAGACGTTGCCAAAGGTCTCGCCTGACTTCGGTTCCCGCCCCAAAGCGAAACTAAACCTGTTGCGCTGACAGCCATTCAAGCGTGTCTTCCGCACTCTTTTCGGGCCTGGTTACCGGATGCAAGACGTGTTCGATCGCTCCGTCCTTGACGACCAAGGTCAACCGCTCAATGAGGCGCATTCCGTCCGCGACGAAAGTTGGAAGCGACAGCGCATCCGTCAACTGGAAGTCCTCATCGCTCAGCACTTCAAAGGGTAGGTGCAGACGTGTCGCCATCTCTTGCTGATAGGAGGTTGCTTGGGTGCTGAGACCGAACACGGTCGCTCCAACGCGAGCCATATCGTCATGATGGTCACGAAATGCGCAGGCCTGCGGGGTACAGCCTCGAGCGCCGGGAATGACATCCCAGCCAGTAGGCGCAGGCTTCCCCGGGTCACTCGTCCGAGGGTAACAATAGATCACCGTGCGTCCTCCAGGCAGTGACGCCAGATCGACCTTTCGCCCCGTTGTTGAACGCAGAGCGACCGCGGGCATCCGAATGCCGACCAGACGAGAGCTTAGGGACATTGATTGCCTTGGTCAGATTTTGATCCTGGCCGATTCCATCGCATGCCGGATGTCCGATTCCCACCGAGACATAGGCGGCGCGTCATCGCTATTTCCGGAGTCGACCCAAGTGAGACATTAGCCGATCAATGTCCGGCGACCGGAGTTGGCCACATTTTGACTCTTGCAAAAGTCCAGTCAGGAAGTCTGGCTGTCGATGCCGCTTAACGGTCGACGGAGGCCGAGCGCCGACCGCGGCCCCTGGCGGCCCCCGACGATGCTGTCCGGGAATCAAGTAGCCTGAGCAGATCCTTGGTTAGCGGCACCCGCAGCGCTATTAGGCAGCGCTCTTCATCGCCGCGGTTCCTTGATCACGTCAGGGTGCTCCCTTTCCCATACGCCGATCGCGTTTTTGAGCGCTACTGACTCGCGGTAACTGCTCCCGTCCTGCACCGAGAGCGTTTTGATGCGCCGCTTTGCGAGTTCGTAGTCTTCAACGGTCTCGATCGTGAAAGTCGGCGCGTCCGACCGGCACGACTCCGGAGTGTGTTTGATCGTGGTTTTCATGGGCCACCTCTGCGGTTTGAAATGCTGACGATCGGCAACGAATTGCCAATCTTGCTACAGGGGTGACTGCTCGGCGCTGCGTCAGATCAAGCAGTGCCCCCGAAGGGCCGGCCGCGGCATGGCGGATGATGCCTGCCACTCATGGATGGTCCAATGCGTCCTGCGCCAAGCCAAGCCGCGCATACCCTTTAACGATCAGATCATATTTCACCGACGAAACGGCCAGACTACGAGCCCAGTCGACCACATCATTCCAGGGATCAACGACCTTCCCCGTCGCCGAAAGAAAGGTGATGACTGTGGCGATCTCTGTCTGCCCGCGAACGACAAGAACGCTCCCTAGCCCAAGAATTACTAGATTTCCTATGCTATTTGTAAGATTCATAAAGAAATTCATTGAGAATTTCAGTGCAAAAATACCCATGTTGAGATGGAATATTATATTCAGATCGTCTTTTCTCGGGATCAGTTCGTCTGCCTTGCTTATGGTAAGAATATCCATTCCCACTTTTCGTAGAAGCACTATCCGACCTTCGACCCTCGCATTGATCGCACGTTGTATCAGCGGCACAATGAGGATCTGTGGCGCGAGAATGGCCGCGCTGACCATGGCCAGTCGTGGTTCCAGAATTGCAAGATAGGTGAATACGCTAATCAGGAATCCAATTTCCACGACCGGCGTGCTTACGCTGGAGCCGACGAATAGGCCGACGTCATCACTTTCCGCTATTATTATAGACAGCCCGATAGCGTCGCTGCCGCCTTGCCGAGCCTCGGCGGACCGATTTGCAAGTCGAGCCTCGATCGCAACGCGAAGGGCACGGGCGGCGCTTTCTCCAATCCAGGCCCGATAGAGGTTCATGAGGAGCTTCAGGAGGCCGAAGCAAACTGTAATGGCGGCTTGAGCGGCGATGAGTAGTAGAATCAACCTGATCGGTCCGCCCTTGACGGCGGTATCAATCACTCTCCTCTGGAGCTCGATCGGCGCGGTATTCAACAGAAATACCGCAACAGAGATTAGCGATACCCACAATTGATGCCAGCCGCCAATTCTAAATACGAATTTGAACAGAGAATTAGGCAATAACTCAACGGAATCTGAGATAATGCCCGAAGATAATGGCCGACTAAACATGGCTTTCTGCCAAATCGAGAGCGAAGGAGGGGGCGACCGTCATTCCATCGAATTTAACCTTGTCGAATCCTACTTTCCGCCTTGCGGGGCAATTGTTTTGCCAAGACCGTTCATCACTGCGCTGCGCTTTCGGCGGCTCGGACCATTTATAGCTAAGCAGGGAACTATTTTTTTGACCTGCATCAAACCAAACGAATGCGGTCAGCTTTTCGAACCGGCGAAACCAGCGGCGAAGGCTGCTTCACCAGAGAACTTGGATTCAGGGCGTCGTAGACGCAAAAGACTTTTATCATCCATTTCTAAACGGCGGAATCGATAACGCGGCATCTGGCCATGCCACTCGTAATCCCGGTTAATCCCGCTTACGCTCTGCCGTTGCCATATGACCCTTCGCTTCACTCCGGGCATGGAGCAAAACTACCCGAATGTCGGCTTCCTGGCGATAAGCCGAGGTCTGCTTCCCATCCATCTCGGTCGTTGCGCTCGCATCGCAGCGCCCCGTCGACCTCGCGCCAGTTACGGACGCCGGATKACCACCCGGAAGCGGACGCTCGCCGCTCCATGCTGAGCCCGCACGGTTCGGGCCATCTCCTATTTCCTGGGAACGCGCGGCCTGAGCCGACACCAGCCACTGCGCAAACGCCAGGTCGACCAAGGAGGCTGGCAGAGCCGCGATGCCATTTCGACGTCCCACCTTGCCTTCGTTCTCATGGCGTGGCCGTGGCTCGGGCCTGGCTTGCGCCGCCGAGGAGCGGCCGCTCGGCTGGTCAGCCTGTCGCCATCAGCCCGCGGTCGTGGATCGCGGCCGCAACGGCGGAGCGATCCGGTCGCCTCGCCAGGCTGGCGGCCCTCCGAGCGCCACTCAATCTGCCAGCATGCAATCCGCCAGGCTGTAGCAGTGGCTTGCCTGGTAGGCGTTCCGCCCTCGGTTCATATGCGTCAGATTGAAGGTTCGAATGGCAGCCAGGACGCGGCGCGCCGCAAGGAAACTGCGGATCGAGGCGGAGCCCCGCACATTGATGCCAAAGATGTCTGCGCCACGCGGGAAGAAATAGCTGACATCCTCTGGCGTCGTGACGCAGCGCTCGAGAAAGAGTTCGTCCACCTGGCCCTGTGCAGGAGATTGGTCCGTGGCGAAATCCGAAAGATGCACCAAAAACCGCGCACGGATGCCCTCCCCGTCCGCATAGAGGGTGAAAAACTCCATCCAGCTCGCATTGACGCGGACGAGCGGCTTGTCGGATGTCGACGGCAGACAAGACACCGACCAGTAGCAACGCTCGGTCCTGCGCGGGATGGGGATGCAGTTCTGGCCGTAGAGCCTGAGAATCTCCAGGGCGTCCTGTGCCTGCGGGCGACGCAGCAGCTTTTGAAATCGCGTGACGTACTTGAACCGCAGCTCGAGGGAATCCGAGCGCTCGTCAGCGTCGCGCAAGTCGGTCTTGCCCTCGATCCAATCGCGCTGCTCCTCGAGATCCAGAAACTGGCGCAGACCCGTGGTGCCGCGGCGAGGAGTCGTGCTCACGTCAGGTGCCATCTGAGTTCCATCTGTGCCGGTATTGCAGGGGATTTTGCCAGATCATGGATCAGGCTCCGGACAATCCATGACCGTAGCTGACGTCAGCACTAATCCCGAGGGGGCCTGTTGCCGATCGCGCGGCTTCCTGATTGCGCCCAACCATGCGGTTCGCCCCCTTCGCGAGCCGTGGTGAGCGAGTGGCAGCTCCGCCCGATCGACGCCGGCCGTCGACAGGGGCGCGATTGAGCGCTACGTCAGCAGGAAGACGTGGTTGGGAATTGAGATGCGCGGAGCTGGGATAAGCTTGGCAGGCACGCTCATTCTGCTGTTTGCCCGCTTCCTCACCGCGGTCCGCGGACAATGGCACGGCGTGGCGCCGAGCGACCAGCAGCGGATCTACTTCGCCAACCACGCGAGCCATGGCGATTTCGTGCTGATCTGGACGGTGCTGCCGCGCCGCCTGCGCCTGGCGAGCCGGCCGGTCGCCGGGAGCGACTACTGGCTGAAAAGCCGTCTTCGGCGCTTCATCGGCTGCGATGTCTTCAACGCCGTCCTGATCGACCGCGAGCGTCCGAGCCKGACGAACGACCCGATCAGCCAGATGACGGATGCGCTCGATGCCGGCTCCTCCCTGATCGTCTTCCCGGAAGGCACGCGCAACAGCACCCCTGCCCCGCTCCTGCCCTTCAAGAGCGGGCTCTTCCACCTGGCGCGCGCCCGGCCGGAGATCGTCCTCGTGCCGGTATGGATCGACAATCTCAACCGCGTCATGCCGAAGGGCGAGTTCGTGCCGATACCCCTGATCTGCACGGTCACCTTCGGGGCCGCGCTCCAGATCGCCCAGGGCGAGACCAAAAGGGATTTTTTGGCGCGGGCGGAAGCGGCCCTGCTCGCCCTCTCGCCAAAGGCCGGCGCGCCATGACGATGCCGCATCCCGATCTCGTGGCGGTGCTCGCCGGCCTGCTCTGCGTGCTCATCGTCGCCTCTGCGATCGGCTACGTGCTTGAGCGCAGGCTGTCGCCTGATGGCTCGCATGCCGTGATCGAGAACCTGAACCACCGGATCCGTGCCTGGTGGGTCATGATCGTGCTGATGGGGCTGGCGCTGATCGGCGGCAAGGCCGGCGTGACCTTGCTCTTCGCCTTCTGTTCCTTCGCGGCCTTCCGTGAATTCATCACGCTGACCACGACGCACCGCGCCGACCACTGGGCGCTGGCGGTAGCCTTCTTCGTCGTGCTGCCGCTGCAATATTATCTCATCTGGATGGACTGGTACGGCCTCTTCTCGATCCTGATCCCGGTCTACGCCTTCCTGCTGATGCCGATCATCGCCGCGCTGCGTGGCGATACGGACGACTTTCTCGTGCGCATCGCCGAAGTGCAGTGGGCGCTGATGATCTGCGTCTTCTGCACGTCGCATGTGCCGGCGCTGCTGAGCCTCGACATTCCCGGCTTCGAGGAGCGCAACGTGCTCCTGATCGCCTATCTCGTCATCGTCGTGCAGATGAGCGATGTCCTGCAATATGTCTGGGGCAAGCTTCTCGGCCGCACCAGGATCGCGCCGAACCTGTCGCCTTCGAAGACGGTCGAGGGTTTCATTGGCGGCGGGCTGAGCGCGGTGGCCGTGGGGGCGGCCCTGTCCTGGATGACACCGTTCACGCTGCTCCAGGCGGCCTTCCTGTCGCTCGTCATCGTCCTGATGGGCTTCTTCGGCGGGCTCGTGATGTCGGCGATCAAGCGCGATCGCGGCGTCAAGGATTGGGGCCACCTGATCGCCGGCCATGGCGGGTTCATCGACCGGCTCGATTCCGTGGTGTTCTCGGCGCCGATCTTCTTTCACCTGGTCCGCTGGGGGTGGTCGACCACATGACACTTCCCGTCACCAGCCTGATGCGAAGCAGCCTCGTGCACATCGCCTTCGCCTTTGTCGCGATGGGGAGCTGGGCGGCATTCGCCAACCGCGCCCATCCGATGCCGGCGCCGCTCCAGGCCGGGTTGATCCAGGGCGCGCTGTCGGCGCTCATCACGCTGCTCCTGAAACGCGGCATCGAGGAACTGGCCAGGCGCTTCTCCGGCCTCGCGGCCCTCCTGGCTCCGCCCCTGATCGCCGGGCTTGTCTCCGCGAGCCTGCTCACCGTGATCCATACGCTTGGTGGCACGCCGGAAATCGCCAGGACGATCGCGGTGCCGTGGACCGTCGCGACCAGCTATGCGGCGCTCTACAATTTCTCGCTCTGGCGCAGCAGGAGGGCCTGAACCGTGGCAGAGGACGGTAATCGACGCCCGCTCGCGAGCCGGGATGCGGGCTGGGCCCGCTCGATCGCGCGCAGGCTGAGCGCGGCCGCGATCACGCCGAACCAGATCTCGATGGCGAGCATGGCGATGGCGGCCTTTGCCGGCGCCGGCTTCTGGCTTGCGGGCCTGGCGGATGCCGGGCTGCGCGCCGCCCTGCTCCTGGCGGCTGCCCTGTTCTGCCAGCTCAGGCTGCTCTGCAACCTCTTCGACGGCATGGTGGCGATCGAAGGCGGCAAGCAGGCCCCCGACGGACCGTTCTGGAACGAGTTCCCGGATCGCGTCGCCGATATCCTCATTCTCGTCGGCGCCGGCTACGGGGCCGGGATCCCGGCCCTGGGCTGGGCGGCGGCCGCCCTCGCGGTGCTCACCGCCTACACGCGCGAGCTCGGTCGCGCCTGCGGGCTGCCGGCCGATTTCTCGGGCCCGATGGCCAAGCAGCACCGCATGGCGGTGATCACCGCAGCGGCCGTCTTGTCCCTCCTGGAGCCGCTTTGGCGCGGCCATAACGAGGTCCTGGTCTTCGCTCTCTGGCTCATCGCGGCTGGCGCTGCCGTGACCACGCTGCGGCGGGCCGCAAATGTGGTCCGGGCCTTGCGCGCGCGCTGAGCGAGCTCACGATCTCGCTCGACGCCGTCCCCCGACATTCCCCGACGACCGAAGCGGGACGATACCGGCTGGCAAGGCCCACAGGTGCATCGTCTCAATTACAATAGAGGTGACTTCAGTCGCCGGGCCGCCCGCAGCTATTTCGGAAGCAGCGGGCACTTGCTCTGGGAGAGCGGCCAGACGGTTTCTTCCGGCGCAATCGTTCGCACGATCTCGAAATAATCCCACGGCCCCTTGGAATCCGCCGGCTTCTTGACACGGGCGAGATACATCTCGCGCAGCACGCGGCCATCTGCGCGGATCGTCGCCCCCTTCGTGAAAGCGTCGTTGATCGGCATCGCCTTCATCGCGGCGGCAACCTTGTCGGGATCGTCGGTGCCGGCCTCGTTGATGGCCTTGAGGTAATGCCGGACGGAGCCGTAGACGCCGGCATGCAGCATCGAGGGCATCATCCCGGTCCGCTCCATGAACTGCTTCGACCAGGCGCGCGAGGCGTCATCGATGTCCCAGTAGGACGCCGTGGTCAGATACGTGCCCTGCGTCGCCTTCAGCCCCAGGCTGTGTACGTCCTGCAGGAAAAAGATCAATGCCGCGAGAGACTGGCCTTGCTCGGCCAGACCGAACTCGCCGGCCTGCTTGATGGCATTGACCGTGTCGTTGCCGGCGTTGGCGATGCCGATCACCTTCGCGCCGGAGGCCTGGGCCCGGAGCAGGAACGAGGAGAAATCGGCATTGTTCAGGGGATGACGAACCGCGCCGAGTACCTTGCCGCCATTGGCCTCGACCACGTCGGTCGCGTCCTTCTGCAGCTGATGACCGAAGGCGTAGTCGGAGGCCAGCATGAACCAGGTGTTGCCCCCGGCCTTGACGACCGCCGACGCAGTGCCGCGCGAGACGGCATAGGTGTCATAGGTCCAGTGGAATCCGTAAGGCGAGCACTGCTCGTTGGTCAGCGCCGTCGTCCCGGCACCCGAATACATCACGATGCGCTTCTTCTCCCGTGCCAGCGATTGCACCGCCAGCGCCACCGCCGAGTTCGGCACGTCGACGATCGCATCGACCTTGTCGATGTCGAACCACTGCCGCGCGACCGTGGTGCCGACATCCGCTTTGTGCTGATGGTCGGCCGTGACGATCTGGATCGGCTTGCCGAGCACGGTTCCGCCGAACTCCTTGACCGCCATCTCGGCCGCGACGACCGAGCCTTTGCCGGTGATATCGGCCGTCACTCCGGCCATGTCGGTCAGGACGCCGATCTTGACGACATCGTCGCTCACCTGCGCCTCGGCGGCGGTCGTGCAGGCGAATGCGGTCAGGGCTCCGGCCAGTAGCAGCGTCTTCATGAGTGTCCTCCCAGGACTGGTCCGCTTGCTGCGGTTCGCTTGAAACAGGGGGTCAGAGTTCCCGGCCGGCCAGCCAGAGGAGCAGCCGGTCCGCGATGGCGTCGCTGTTGTCTTCGATCATCGGCATGTGGCCGTTGCCGGAGGTGCCCTCGTCCGGCAGCCACAGGAACTCCGCCCCCAGATAGCGGGCGGTCGCCTCGTCTATCGCGCGCGGATGGCGTGGATCGTGATCACCGGTGACGATCAGGATCGGCGTCCGAGCCAGCGCGGCCGGGTCCGCGATCTGCAAGCCGCGCCCGCCGATGTTGAAGCGCTCGTTGAACAGCCGCGCGCTCTCCGGGACAATCGAGAGCCGATACTGCTCGAAGGCCTGACGCGGAAAGCGCGGAGCGTTGGCCCAGAAGCTCCGCATGAACGCCTCGCCGACCACGACCGGCCTGTCCTCGGGCAGCATCACAGGGCAGCCCAGGCTGACATCGTCCCTGAGCTTCGCAATCGCTTCCGGGTCGTCGGGCAGCACGGGGAGGATGTTGGCCGGCGCGCCCGGCGCAACGCCGATCACGGCGGCGACCGCGCCAGGGGCCCGCTCCGCGATCCACCACGCCATCGGCCCGCTGGCGGAGTGGACCAGGAGGACGGCCGGCCCGACCATCTCCACAAGGGCGAGAATGGATTGCGCGATCTCGCGGGTCGACAGGGTCGCCAGATTCCCGCACGCCGGCGAGCGGCCGTGGCCGGGCCAGTCCACCACGAAAACGTCGCGCCCCGCTGCCGCGAAGCGGGTCGCCCAGCCCTGGCGCCCGTCCGGCGTCGCGAGATAGCACTGGCCGGTGTGACAGCCGCCATGGACCATGACGACGGGCAAGCGCCTGGGCCCGGCTATCGCGGCGATATGGTCGACATAGATCGGCAGCGATCCGGTTGCAGCGAAGAATGCTCGCCCGAACGACACGCCTGTCGCGGCGGGGCGAGCGCTGGCGGGAACCGGGATATCCATGCGATCCTCCCCGGGGACTGGGCGGCATCGCCAAGTCCTCTCATTGCCCGGAATGCTACGACTGCGATGTCATGACAGCAACAAAAAAGTCTCATATGAGACGAAATTCAGAAGCGACGGACCTGGAAGCGACGGACCTGGACGTGGCCGGGGTGGGTCGCGAAGAGGGCCTGCGCGCGATGCTCGGAGGCACCGAGATACCAACGGCCTACAGGATCGGTTACATCCTGAACTTCTACCGCGAGCCGTCATTCCGGCGGATCGAGGCCGAATTCGGCCTGACGCGCCCCGAG
>NZ_JBFTLD010000259.1:0-9646 GCF_056396265.1 Allobosea sp. 05T422_2
ATCCTGCCAAGGCGCGCGGGTTTCCCCACTAAGCCTGGAATCTATGCCTCAAGACGCCCGCCGACCTAAATATCAGCGTCGCACGGCGGCAATTTCGACGGAATCGCAGCATTTTCGCTCGAAATCGATCTGCCCTCAACTGATCAACGCTCAGGTATCCCCCTGAAGCGCGCGGGTTTCCCCACTATTGCGCGCGGGTTTCCCCACCATGAGTGCTCAGGCAATCGATAGGTCGCGCCCAGGTCCGCCATGTCCAAAAACGAGCGATTTCGGACGCCCTCCCCGCTACTGTCCGTAAATTAGCTTGCGATAATTCCGGACATGTCCGATTCTCGCCATACCCTTTTCGGACGGAAATCCATGTCTCGCACCTTCGCTTATGTCCGGGTCTCCACCAACGGCCAGACCACCGAGAACCAAGTTCAGGAAATTGAGGCCGCCGGCTTTAGGATCGAGCCGCACCGGATCATCTCCGAGACGGTCTCCGGCAGCGTGGCGATCTCAGCACGTCCAGGATTCACCCGCCTGCTAGATAGGCTTGAGCGCGGCGACATTCTGATTGTCACGAAAATGGATCGCCTCGGCCGAAATACGATCGACGTCAGCTCGACCGTACATAGGCTCGAGGAAATTGGTATCCGGGTTCATTGCCTGGCGCTGGGAGGGGTCGACCTCGCGAGCCCGGCCGGCAAGATGACCATGAACGTCATAAACGCGGTCGCGCAATTCGAGCGGGATCTTCTCATCGAGAGGACCAATGCCGGACTACGTCGCGCGAAGTCAGAGGGAAGGAAACTCGGAAGGCCTACCGCCCTCACCTCCTCGCAGCGCGCCGAAATTAAATCCGCACTGCAAAATGGACAAAAGGTGGCGCCGCTGGCGAAGCACTACAACGTGAGCCGTCAGACCGTCATGCGGATCCGTGAAGCTCTTTCGGCAGTGAAACCCGGCGAAGCTGCCGTCAGTAACCAGCTTCCGATAACTGCACTTCAGGAAACCGCCGGATGATCCTTTCGACCCTGTTGGTTATATGCGCGCTTGCGCCGGCCGAGTCTAAGAGGTGATCGAGGCATTCCAGGATAGCCTTGAGCGTGTGCACGGAAGCGGTCGGCACTCCGGCTCGCCTGTAATTCGGAGGCTGCTTCTGAAACCGGCGATTAAACAGGCGATCGTGGTGAGCGCATATGTTGCGCAGATCGACAAGGCACTCGATCCAGTCTTTGAATATGGCATCTGATGCAACACCAAATTGGCGCGCGATTGCCGTTCGGACAGAGCCTTCTAGACACTGATAAAGCCGTGAAGTGGCTCCGAAGGTCAGAAATTCCTTTATCGTCCAAATCGGGGGCAAGACAGGCGCGCCATAGCGCTGCTTATAATGTCTGGCCCGCTGATCCTTCGATTTCTCGAACACACCGATGAAATATCGAAGTGCTTCGAGATTGGCCGCGGCATCCTTGAACAAGGAGTGATCGTAGTACGGGTGACTACCGTTGGCCTGGCTCAATGCTTCTGACAACGCGTTGCGAAAGAGCAACTCGAAAGTGCCGACTGCGGCAAAGCAGGCGGAGCGAATTTCCATGTCGCACTGATACAAGCGAAGGATATGGTGATAGGTGGTCCCGGGCCGGAAGGGCCGATGAGGTAGGGTCAGGTCGCGTCGGCTGAGAAAGTAAATCCGCAGGCGCTCGTAGCCRACGAGTTCGATCTTGCGGGCTGCCACATTGGGGCGGTTGATGATCAGTCCCTTTGCGCGCAAATGCGCTACTCGTTGAGCAGCTGTAGCGTGCGGCTTCGTAAAGGGAATCAAGGCCATCAAAAAATGAAGAACCGCCCTTTTGCACTCCCCCGAAGAGGACGTGTGGCGGCCCATGACCCAAGTAATTTAGTGCGTCCCCGGCTCAATCGCAAGCCCATTTGTGTGCTAGCGCTGAGTCATTGGTCCCGGCCGAACCGGTCGCGACGGGGGGGCGCCCGCTAAACAACACCTTATACATCTCCGCTCGCCGAGCCGGTTATGGATCGCTTCACCTGAAAGATATCGCCTACATCGGCATCGTCCCGCACACCCTTGAAGGAGGCGTGGCGCAGCTTGCCGTCATTGGTCCAGGCGCGGAACGCGACCTCGGCAGCGATCGTCGGCTCGACCCAGCGTATGCCCTTCTTCGCGACGCCGGCGACAGTAGGTTTCTCGATCAGGATGCTCATCAGTCTACGACGCAGCTCAGTCGCCGACTTCGCCGTAAAGCCCGTCCCGACGCTGCCGACATAGACCAGAGCATTTCCGCGGCGTGCCGCGAGCAGGAGGCGGCCGATCCCCCCAAACGCTGATGCTGATGCCACCCAGCCAATGATGAGAAAGGTCTCAGATTGGACGCATTTGATCTTCAGCCACTCGCCACCCCTACCGGATCGATATGGAGCGTCAACGCGCTTGGCGATGATGCCCTCTAGTTCCATCTCACAGGCTAGCTTCAGGAACGCGGCGCCTTCGGCGTTGACTTCTTCGCTCAGCCGGATCGAGCTGTGCTGGCTCCCAATCAAGCCTGCGAGCATGCTGCGCCGTTCGGCCAAAGGGAGCGCTCGCAGGTCGCGACCGTTGAGATAGAGTAGGTCGAAAGCATAAAGCAGTGCGCCTGCGGCCGATCGCTTGCCCCCTCGCCCACCCAGCGCCTGCTGCAGCGCGCCGAAATCCGAAGCGCCGCGCTGGTCGAGAACCACGGCCTCCCCGTCCAGGATGGCACTATCGACGCCGAGCTCGCGCATGTCATGGGCGATCGTCGGGAAACGCTGCGTCCAGTCATGCCCGCCCCGGGTCAGTATCCGGACCTTCCGGCCGGGCTCTACATGGATGGCGAGCCGGTAGCCGTCCCATTTCACCTCGAAGGCCCATTGATCCCCACTCGGCGGCTTGACGGCCAGCAACGCCAAGCAAGGTTCGACCCTGTCGGGCATAGGATCGAAGGCCAGCGCTCTTTGGCGCGCATCGCGGCGCTTCGGGAGAGGACTTCTGGTGATGTCGACCGCCGGGCCGGAGCGCAAAACGCGACGCGCGCACATTGACGCAACTCCACTCACAACGACTCCGAACTAGCGGCGGCAGGGAAACGTTCCGAGCAAGATCCGGTACGAGCGCGCGTTTATCCGGAACTCTGTGACCGCATTTTCCCGCCCTGAGGAATATGGTGGCTTCCAATCTTGACACCTCAGCCCCGCGCGTTGTTCTAGTTATGTTCTCTTTTCGAGGGCGCGCGCATGCTGACCATCCATCGGCCCATAATCCGGCTTTCGAGGTCGCCATCTCAGCGCCAAGCCCAAGTATTCCCCCTCCCCGCCCGTGCGGTCGCGCTTAGCGCTCCGCTCCTGGTTCAGCTATTCAGCAACAGGGTTTGCGCGGGATTCCCCTCCCCGGCTGATGATTATCTTGATGCTCCGATCGATCTTTCGCGGACGCTTATCAAGAATGCGCCGGCGACCTTCATCATGACGGTTTCGGGCGACAGCGCGATCGACCTGGGCATCTTTGATGGCAGCCTCATCACGGTCGATCGGTCTCTCGCTCCTCGCGACGGAGATCCTGTGGTGGTCGACGTCAACGGCGAGCGAAGCGTGAAAGTGTTTGGGGTCGAGAACGGTCGACCCCGGCTCGTTTTCGGCAATCGCCGCTATCCTGAGTTCAACCCCGGCCCGGATCCAGACATCGAAATCTTTGGAGTCGTCACAAATGCAGTAAGGCGCTTCAGGCGATGACCAGGTCATTCGCCTTGATCGATGGGAACAGCTTTTATTGCAGCTGCGAGCGGGTTTTCGATCCAAGATTAAAAAGCCGCCCGGTCATCGTACTTTCCAATAATGACGGCTTCTGTAATCGGGCCTTTGCCGTCAAGCGAAAACCCACCGCGACGCTCGGTGAAAGGGCGTTCGGGTAGTTTGCTGACATTCCCACAGTGCCGTAACCTTGATGCGAAAGGCTCTCTTTTCGCGGGGGTAATTCTGCGTCGGATTGTTGTGAAACGTGCCGTCATTGGCCTCGCGCTCMTCGGCTTGGCATGGGGCGGCTATTCGCTGATGAACCGCAGCCTACAAAGAGGCACCGTGCCTCAGAAGCTTCAAACGGGTTGGCTCTACACCGAAGGTAGCTGCTCGCTCCTTCTCGGCCACCAAGGTGCATTTTCTTTCAGCCTGAGTGAGCAGACTATCGCGGCGATCAAATCAAAGGGCATCGGCTTCTTCACCGACATCAATAATCCAGACAATCAAGCAACCAGATCGTACTTCCATGGCGAGTGGAAGGAGACGCCTGTCCCGGCATCGTTCTTTTCGGAGGGGCTGCCGCCGAACCTCCATTGTGGTCAGAAGCATTCGTGGCTTTGGCCATATGGGATACCGGAAGCGCTGAAGCGACCAGGCAGCTTCTACCAAGAGTCGGGAACCACACGTCGCCTTTTTGTCCTGCCCGAACTTGGGTTGGTAGTGGGCAGTGCGTCCGATAGATAGGTCGACCCAAGCGCCAGCTAGGGTCGAAAGCTGCCCTCCCTCGACCGAGCGTGATCGTCCGAGGCCGACAGTTTGATAATCTGGGCTCGCACTCACGGGGCTCTTGGCTTCTGTCCGGGGTCGGCCCATCGGCCGCCACAAGATCGCGTTCCGAAAGGAGGCGAGCCTATATGCGACAGCGGGCTTGGCGTTGAGCCAGCTCACCCGTCATTACGGCTTCATCTCCTCGCCCGTCCCCGTGAGGACGATCCAGAAAGACCAGGCGAGCCCGGTCTTACCTCTTCACGGCCGTGCCGAACCTACGCAGTGCATGCCGTGGTCGATGCCGCAGCATTCCCGGTTGCCCTGAAGCGGAATGTCGTACCGTCGACCCACATGCGGTGCATCACCACCGCAATCTTGCGCGCCAGGGCCACCGTCGCTCGCTTGTTGCCTTGGCGATGCGCGACCTTCATACCCCAGGCGCGCAGCACCGACCAACTCTTCACCCGATGCAGCATGACATGGGCTGCCTCGAACAGCATCGACCGCGCCTCGCTGTCGCCGGTCTTCGTAATACGTCCATTTCGGTCCACCTCGCCGGATTGGTGCTTTCGCGGCACCATGCCGAGCAGGGCGCCCACAGATCGGGATTTGGAGAAGCGTGCCGGATCCTCAATTGCGGCGATGTAGGTGAGTGCGACGATCGCGCCGACCCCGGGAACCGTCATCAGACGCCGGCACACTTCATGCTCGCGGGCGATCGCCAGCACCATTCGGTTGATCCGATCCAGGGACCGCAGCATGGCGGTGTGAGCCGCCAGGAGTTCCTCCAGGATCGCGGCGATGCGAGGCAGGTTCGTGGTCAACTCGCGGACACGCTCGGCGAAGGTCCGGCGCTTCGACGTGCCGATCTTGATACCAAAGAGGCAAAGTGAACCCCGGATCTGGTTCTCGATGTCACCGATCTTCAGCACAAGGGTCTTGCGGCTGGTGAGTAGCGTGCGCAGCTCCATCGTGCTGCGCGTCTTCATATGCACCGATCGGAACCAGCCGGTGCGCAACATCTGCGCAAGCCCTCTCGCATCGTTGCGATCGGTCTTGTGGGTCATGGCCGTCATGGCAGCGCGGGCGTGTCGGGCATCCATACAGACGACACCGGGAACGCCGAGCTCGGTCATCCCCTCCGCAAGCCATCCGGCGAGTGCCCCGGTCTCCAGTCCGACGCGTGTGAAGGGAACGCGAAGCTCAGCCAGCCAGTTTGCGATGGCGTCGGGCTCGCTCGGCGCTTTCCCTTCGCGGACCAACCTTCCTTCCTCGTCAACGACGCAGATCGAAGTCTCGGCCAACGACACATCCAAGCCGGCATAGTAGCGCATGGCATTCCGCTCCTGAACGGTGGTCGGATGCCTTCAGGGGCCGACCGAGTTGCACAACCGAGCAGGGTGCCACGATCCGCGACGGTCGCAATCAGCCAAGCCCGATTACACGATCTGCGCTGTGGCTCGCACATCCGAGGCTAAGGCACTCGGCATTAAGATGGGCGAGCCCATGTTCAAGATGCGCGACCTCTGCCGCGATAACGGCGTGGTCGTTTTCTCTTCAAATTATAGTCTCTATGGCGGCATGAGCCGCCGCATGAACGAGGTCTATCAACGTTTCTCCCCTGACATCGAAATCTATTCGATCGATGAGAGTTTTTTGGACGTCGCGCAGATCGAGCCAGAAAAGCGGGAGGAGTTCGCGCGGGACCTGCGATCGTCGGTTTCGACATGGACAGGAATCCCCACGTGCGTCGGGATCGGCCCCACCAAGACCCTGGCGAAACTGGCCAACAAGATCGCCAAATCCACTCCGCAATTGCTGGGGGTATGCGACCTGACCAGCGCTACCGCTCGGGAAGAATGGCTGCCCCTTGTCGAGCTCGGCGACATTTGGGGTGTCGGTCCGGCGAGTCAGGCGAAGTTAATGGCGCTAGGCTGCAGGACCGCGGCGGATGTTGCATCTGTCAACGGCGGCCGGATTCCAGGCCACTTGGGCGGAGCAAAACCAGGCCAGCGCTGGCGATGTGAGACGATAAGCCAAGGGCCCCGATCGGGGCCCTTGGCTTATCGTCGCTTTCGTTTCTGATCAGCTCTCCATGATCTCGCCGGTGTCGGGATCGACGTGTTCGGCCGTGGCCTGGTTTTGCTCCGCCGCGGCGTTGGCGCGCCGGCGGCCGGCGGATTGTTTCAGCCGATAGCTGTCGCCGTTCATGGCCAGGATGCTGACGTGGTGGGTGAGCCGGTCGAGCAGCGCGCCGGTGAGACGCTCCGATCCCAGAACCGAGGTCCAGTCCTCGAAGGGCAGGTTCGAGGTGACGATGGTCGAGCCGCGCTCGTAGCGCTGCGAGAAGGTCTCGAACAAGAGCTCGGCGCCGGTCGGCGAGAGCGGCACGTAGCCAAGTTCGTCGACGATGAGCAGCTTCACCGCCTGCAACTCGCGCTGCAGCTTGAGCAGGCGCTTCTCGTCGCGGGCTTCCAGGAGTTGATTGACCAGAGAAGCCGCGGTTGTGAAGCTGACGGAGAAGCCCTTCTGGCAAGCCGCCAGGCCAAGTGCCAGCGCGACATGGGTCTTGCCGGTGCCGCTATTGCCGAGCGCGATGATGTTYTCGCGGCGCAGGAGATAGCCACAGCGTGCCAGTTCCAGGACGAGCATTTTGTTGAGGCCGGGGATGGCGGTGAAGTCGAAAGTGTCGAAGCTCTTCACGGCCGGGAACCGCGCCGCCCGGATCCGGCGCTCGACCGTGCGGCGTTCGCGGTCGATCAGTTCGAGCTCGATCAGGCGCAGCAGATAGCGGGCATGATCGACGCCATCACGCGCGCATTCACGGGCGACCTTGTCGTACTCGCGCAGCACTGTCGGTAGCTTCAGCTGCTTGAGGTGATGGGCCAGCAGGACTTGCGGCGTGCCGCTGGTCGTTCCCGTCGGCATCGCGTGGCTGGTGTTGCCGGTCATGCCGCTTCCTCCGGCAGGAGCACGGCATAGTCGGCGGCCGAGGTCGTCCTGACCATCGTCCTGGGCAGGTGAGGATAGGCAGACAGATCGAGACGGGCCGGCCTGCGCTCGATCTGAGCCAGCGCGATCAGCTTGACCGCGTCGAAGCCGATGGCGCCGAGCCGGATCGCCTCGGTCACCGCGAAGGTCACGACCTCGAGCGACATCGCCTCCAGCAGCCGCAGGACCTGGATGAACTCGCGCTTGCCGCGATTGCCCATGCGAGCTTCCAGCAGATGGCGCAGGTGCTGGAAGACCTCGGGCAGATCCCATCCCTGCAACGCCGCCGCCTGGYCGAGCGCATTGGGCTTGGTCTCGATCAGCGCGAGATAATGCAACGGGTTGGAGACGAAGGCGCCTTCGCCATAGCAGCGCGGGTGACGGGCAATCTCGGCTCCGCCGCACAGGATCACGACCGCGTCGACGAAGCCCTTCACCACGACGTCCTGGAAGCCGTAGCGGGTCGGCACGGAGTAGTCGTTGGAACGGTAGCGAACGAGTGAGGTCGACGAGACCCGCGCGCTGCGCTTCTCGCACGGTTCCAGCGGCACGGCCGGCAAGGGACGCAACGCCGCCAGATCGGCGATGAGCCGGTTCCCGATCGTCCCGGCATGSCGTCCGGCCCGCTCGCCCTGCCGGGCACGGCAGCGTTCCGCCAGGCCGGCGTTCAACGCCTCGAAGCTGGCTGCCACCGGGATCGGTGTCATGAAGTTCGAGCGGGCGAACTTCACCAGGCCCTCGACCTTACCCTTGTCGTTGCCCTTGCCCGGGCGGCCGAAGCGATCCCGGAACAGGTAATGGCTCACCAACTCGGTGAAGGCACGCGTGCGCTCGCGCCGGCCGTCGCCGCAGATCTTCGCCACCGCGATGCGCGTGTTGTCGTACAGGATCGACAGCGGCACCCCGTCGAAGAAGCCGAAGGCCGAGACATGCCCGTCCAGGAACGCTTCCGTCGTCTCCCGCGGATAGGCCTTCACGAAGCAGGCGTCCGACTGCGGCAGGTCCATGCAGAAGAAATGGATCTTCTGGCGAACCCCGCCGATCACCCCGATCGCTTCGCCAAAATCCACCTGGGCGTGACCCGGTGGATGCGCCAACGGCACGAAGGTCTCGCGCSCACGGGCCCGGCCGATCCGCACGTAGTCCTTCACCACCGTGTAGCCGCCGGCAAAGCCATGCTCGTCGCGCAGGCGCTCGAAGATCCGCTTGGCCGTATGACGCTGCTTCACCGGCGCACTCCGGTCCGCGTCCAGGATCGCATCGATCACAGRCAACAGCGGACCAAGCTTCGGCTTCTCCGCCGGCCTCGTGCGCGTGTACCCCGGCGGCAGCGAGAACCGGCACATCTTCGCGATCGTCTCGCGGCTCAGACCAAAAACACGCGCCGCCTCACGGCGGCTCTTCCCCTGATTGAAAACAAAATCACGAACCGCCGCGTAGACCTCCACCGCGAACATCCCCGCCAACCCCAAAAGGGATCAGCCTATCCAACTGGTTGGCTTTTACGCCGCCCGCGCCACCACAAGCGAGGGCGCTTCATTGGATGGTTTTGTCACCGCCCTGCACACAGCGCCGACCGCAGCGCCATTTCGGGCTTGGTGTCCTTCGAGCGCACGCTGCGCATGATCGCGGATCGTTTCGTCGCATCGACCCGGTCCATACCCAGATCCCCTGTCGTCAGCCGACATCCCTGTTACGCGCGGTCTCCAACGAGGATACCGGGCGCCGGCTGGCGTCGAAGACATCGACGAAGAAGAGGTCGGCGCCTCCGACTTGGGCGAACGCGCTCTTGAACGGCTCGGTTCCGAGCGTGCCGTTGCCGACGCGCCAGAAGGGGTGGACCATCATGTAGAAGCGGTCGCCGCCATCGGTGCGCTCGCGGATGCCGGGAATGCCGCGATCGCCTAGATCGACCGGTGTCCGCTTGATCGCGTTGAGGTGGCAAAGCTCGTCTCGGACGGACCGAGCCAGCCTGGGCCAGTCCGCAAGCTCGATATCGCGATCCCAGGCGCCATCAAGCCCGGATCGATAGCCCGGCTCGACGAGAGCTCGAAGGAACCCCAGCCCCAACCGCCAGTCCAGAAGGCCGTGATATTGCCGGTTGCCGTATCGCTGCATGCATCGGTAGCAGGCC
>NZ_JBFTLD010000260.1:0-9509 GCF_056396265.1 Allobosea sp. 05T422_2
ACCCACCCGGCAGCGGAACTGATCAACAGTGCAGGAAGAACCGGGCAAGACTTCTGGCGCCTGGGTCTCGCCCCGCTGCATCCAGCTCCCCGCCGCCAAATTAACGTACAATAACGTGAATTATAGCAATTTCCGTTGATCTGTGCGCAATGCTCATATTACAAGCAGCGCTCCCGACCGATCGGACCAGTGCGGGCAGCGTGAAACTCTTCAGTCCCATTCTCGCCGGCGCCACGATCTCGGAACGTCTGATCGCCTGTGCGGGCGCGTTCGTCGCCATTGCGTTGACCGCCGCAGCCGGCCTGCTCTTCCMGGCCCCTTCTCCCTTGGTTGTTGCGCCGATTGGGGCTTCCGCGGTCCTGATCTTCGCCGTTCCGACAAGCCCTCTTGCCCAGCCCTGGCCCGTCATTGGTGGCAACGTCATCTCCGCCTGCGTCGGCCTTTGCGTTGCCTGGGCGGTTCCTGACGTCACCCTCGCCGCGGCGCTCGCGGTGGCGCTTGCGATCGCCGTCATGTCGGTCACGCGGTCGCTTCATCCTCCCGGCGGCGCGGTTGCCCTGACTGCCGCACTTGGTGGCTCGGCTGTCGCCAAATGGGGCTCTCTGTTCCCGCTGATCCCCGTCGGGTTGAACTCGCTGGCCTTGGTTGCGCTCGGGGTGGCATTCCATGCCCTCTCGCGCCGCTCCTATCCCCATCGTGCAGCACGAACCGAGCTGAACAAACTCCCGACGGGCTCAGCTCCGCCCTTCATCGCGGCGGATATCGACGAAGCTCTGGCGCAAATGGGCGAGACCTTTGACATCGCGCGCGATGATCTGGACCGGTTGCTGCAATATGCGGAGGCAAATGCGGCACGCCGACAAGCCCGGACGTCCTGAACGTCAGCATCGAGCGCTGGATTGCACCGCCGCCGGGCTTGTCTATTGCTATAGGGCGCTTCGCTTGTCTCGCCATGCTCGGCGTCGCGGCGGCGCCCCTGCATTCTGGATCTGGACCACGTCATGCTGAGCGCGTTTCCGCGGATCGATCTCGTCGGCGGCCCAACGGCGCTTGAGCCGATGCGCCGCATCGGCCGTGTGACCGGGCATCCGCAGCTTTGGATCAAGCGCGACGATTGCATGCCGCTGGCCTTCGGCGGCAACAAGGTGCGCAGCCTCGAATTCTGGATCGGAGAAGCGCTCGCACGGAAGAGCGACATGTTGGTGGTGGCCGGCGGCCTGCCCTCCAACCAATGCCGGCTGGCCGCGGCGGCGGCGGCAAAAATCGGCATCGACATGCTCGTCCTCTATGCCGGCGACCCATCGGCTCCTCTGCGCGGCAACGCCCTGCTGACGAAGCGACTGGGGGCCGACATCCAGATGCTCGGCCCCGTTGGCGAGGAGGAGCGTGGGCGGCTGGCGTGGCAGACAATCGCCGAACTCGTGGCAGCGGGACGACGGCCCTATCTGATTGGCGATCCGGTTCTGGGGGCGTTGGGCTATGTCCGGGCGGCGCAGGAGTTATCCGAACAGGCCCAGGCGCTGAGTCTCGATCTCCGGCACATCGTACTTCCCGGCTCGATGGGCGTGACGGAAGCGGGAATGATCTTCGGAGCGGCCGTCCTCGGACTGCCGTGGACCTTCCATCTGGTCAGCGTCGAATACGACGCTTGTACCCTTCGGCGCCGTCTCGACGCTATCCTGCGCGACCTTGCTGGGCTTGTTGGCCGAGCCCTGCCATCAGGGTGTCTCGACCGCGTCCGCATCGACCTCGGACAACTCGGCGAGGGATATGGCACCCCCACGCCGGCATCGGTTCAGGCGGCAGCTCTCTTTGCCCGGCATGAGGCGCTGATCCTTGAACAGACCTACGTGGCCAAAACCTTCGCCGGGCTTCTGAAGCTGGCGGAAGACCGCATCATTTCGCCCGATGACGCGGCCTGCATCCTGCACACCGGCGGCACGCCGGCGATTTTCGAACAGGGCTGATCCGCGCACACGCCTTCGTTCAAACGGGGCGCTCGTCCGGCTGTGCGGAGCGCTGGAATCTGGCCGAAGTTGCCGCTGCTACGCTGGGTCGAAGATTTGGCCGGCTCGGCACGAATGCATACCGGAACATGCAGCACGAGCCGCAAAACAACCATGCCGGTCCCGGGCAAGGCCGGTCCCCAGGCGGGGCTAAATATCTGAACTTCAAGGAAGGTTCGTGGTGGGTGATGTAGGGCTCGAACCTACGACCCGCTGATTAAGAGTCAGCTGCTCTACCAACTGAGCTAATCACCCATACGCCACGAAGACGTTGCCTTTCTGCCGGCCGGAACCGCGTCAGGCAGGGGGCGTGTAACAAACGCCCCCTGCCCTGTCCACCCCGTTTGAGCAGAAAAATGCACTCCGGCTAAATGCCTGTGTGCAACTGCGAGAAATCCTCACGCAGTGCGGCGATTGAGCAGGTGGTAAAGTGCGATCGCACCGAAGGTAGCGGTGCCGATTCCGCCGAGTTCGAAGCCGAAAATCGGCAGTTTGAGATCGCCGGCGCCGAGGATCAGCGCGGTCGCAACCGTGATGAGGTTCTTCGGCGCAGAAAAATCGACCTTGTTCTCGACCCAGATCCGGCCCGCAGTCGCAGCGATCAGGCCGAAGACGACGACAGCGAGACCGCCCAGCACTGCGACCGGGATCGTGCCGATCACCGCGCCGAATTTGGGCGAGAAGCCGAGCACCAGTGCGATCACGCCCGCAGCGACGAAGACCAGGGTCGAATAGACCCGCGTCACCGCCATCACGCCCATGTTTTCGGCATAGGTCGTGACGCCCGTGCCGCCGCCCGACCCGGCGATGATGGTCCCCAACCCGTCGGCCATGAAGCCGCGCCCGATCAGCGGATCGAGGTTACGGCCGGTCATCACGGCAATGCCCTTGATATGCCCGAGATTCTCCGCGACCAGGATGATCGCGACCGGAGCGATCAGCGCCATCGCCTTGAAATCGAAGACCGGTGCGACGAAATTCGGCAAGCCGAACCAGGATGCTGCGGCGATCTTCCCGAAATCGATTGTCGGAGCGCCGAAAGATGAGGCCGTCGCAGCATAGACCACATAGGCCGTGAGGCCGCCGATCAACACCGGCAGCCGCTGCGCCAGCCCGCGCCCGTAAACCGCCACCAGCGCGACCGCGACGACGGTGAACAACGCGATCCATTTCGTATAGGGGCTCGCCGAGATCATGTTCATCGCGACCGCGGTCAGGTTGAGACCGATCGCGGCGACAACCGCGCCGGTGACCACGGGCGGCAGCAGTTTCTCGATCCAGTTGGTGCCGACGGCCTGCACGATCAGGCCGATGGCGAAATAGACCGCGCCGCAGGCGATGATGCCGCCAAGCGCCACCCCGATATTCGCGTTGGGGCCAGCCCCGGCATAGCCCGTCGCAGCGATCACCACGCCGATGAAGGCAAAGGAGGAACCGAGATAGCTCGGCAGCTGCCCCCTGGTGATCACGAAGAAGAGCAGCGTCGCGATGCCCGAGAAGAAGATCGCGACATTGGGGTCAAACCCCATCAGCAGCGGTGCCAGCACTGTCGAGCCAAACATGGCAACGACGTGCTGCAACCCCGCGACGATCGTCTGCCCGGTCGGCAGCCGCTCATCCGGCATCACCGCGCCGGTTGTTTTCAATGTCCATTTCGGAAAATAGCCAGCCATGCCTCACGCTCCCCAGCCAAGCCGCGACCATGCTCGCGTCACGAACGGACATAGAAGGCAAGCGCGCTGCCGCCGCCAAGACGGCGGCAGCGAAATCGCTGTGATTTCAGGGGAAAACCGGTTCTCCCCGGCAGCTCAGGAGGCGATCTGCGTTTGCCGATGGTGGCTCTGATCACCACGCTGGAAAAGACGATCCGCCGGCAGCGCCATTTCCGGATCGATATCGGCCCCGGCCCGCGCCTGGGACAAGGTCATCGCCAGCGATGTTTCATCAAGCGCCGGCATGGCGTCGAAGCCGGGCATCACGAAATAGCTCTGCTGGTAATCGTCGATGCGGTAGAGCGTACGCATCACGCGGACCGCATCGAAGGCGATGCGGTTGGGTGATGTGCTCTCGAGCGCGAAGATCGTCTCCCCCGGCGAGGAGGCGATGCCGGCACCGAAAATGCGCAGGCCGGACTTGGTCTCGATCAGCCCGAACTCGACGCTGTACCAGTAGAGCCGCGCCAGCCGCGCAAGATCGGCGGCATCATGCAGTCGCAATCCCGCCTCGCCATAGGCCGCGACGAAATCGGCATAGGCCCGGTTCATCAGCAGCGGCACATGGCCGAAGATGTCATGGAAGATGTCCGGCTCCTCGATGTAGTCGAACTCCTCTGGCCGCCTGATCCAGAAGCCCGCTGGGAAGCGGCGTGCCGCCAGATGCGTGAAGAAGACCCGGTCCGGCACCAGCCCCGGCACGGCCACCACCGTCCAGCCGGTCGCCGCTTCGAGCACGCGGTTCAGGTCGCGAAAATCGGGAATGCCATCGGCAGCGATGCCAAGCGCAGTGAGCCCCTCGAAATATTCGTCGCAGACGCAACCGCGGAGCAACTCGGCCTGGCGTCGATGCAGCCGCGACCAGGTTTCATGATCAGCCCGCGAATAGGCGTCGAAACGTTGATCGACGACGAAATCCTCTGGTATTTCATGCGGCTTCAAGCCGGAGCGGGAGAACGGATCGGTCGACATGGCGCACCTCCCTTGCATGCACTGAGCATGCGCGGAGCCGACGGTCATGTCCTGACCATTTCTTGTTCTTCGACACGTCTGTTGGCAGGATATGACCCGAGGAAATGGATTGAGGTCCGATGATGCCCCACCATCCTGCAAACCCGTCTCGGCTCGACGAGACCGATCGGCGGATCCTGCGTGCCCTGCAGCGTAACGGCCGGATCACCAACGCAGCTCTGTCCGAAGAGATCGGCATGGCGGCCTCGCCCTGCCTGCGCAGGCTCAAGGCGCTGGAGGAGGACGGCATCATTGCCGGCTACCGCGCGGAACTGAACCGGCGCGCACTCGGCCATGGCGTCGAAGCCTATGCCTTCGTCAAGCTCTCGCAATCCGACCCGGACTGGCGGACAAGGCTGGTCGAGAAGCTCAAATCCTTCGAGGAGGTGATCTCCTGTCAGGCCATGACCGGCGAATGCGACCTGCTCGTTCATATCGTCGCGGACGATATCGAGGCCTATGGCGAATTCGCGATGCAGCGCCTGCTGACGCTGCCCGGCGTCGCGGACATGCGCTCCTCCTTCGTGCTGGCGACGATCAAAGCGGACGAGGGCTGGCCGGTGTGAGGGCGAGCGGACGTTTCGCTCCGATCGTGCTATCCTCAAGTACGATGCGCGCCGCGCGACCGCGGCCAAGCGGAGTGTAATGGGGAGGCCCGTTTGATGGCCGCATCCAGTGCCTTCGGGAATCTCGAGCAGACGGGCTGGGGCTCGGCGACGGTCGCGCTCGCCTATCATCGCAATCTGGGCGAAGTGACATCGGGTTGCATCCCCGAGCTGATCCGCGCCGCCGATCTGAATGCGGGGGATAGGGTTCTCGATGTCGCCTGCGGTGTCGGCTATGTGGCGGCCGCCGCGCGTGACCATGGCGCAGATGCCATCGGMCTGGACTTTTCCGCAGTCCAGATTCGGCTGGCACAGCAGACCTATCCAGATATCCGCTTTGTGGAGGGGAATGCCGAGGCCCTCCCCTTTGCCGATGGTGAGTTCGATGCCGTCCTCAACGCCTTCGGATTGCCCCACCTGCCCGATCCGGACAAGGCACTGGCCGAGGCCTGCCGCACTCTCAAACCCGCCGGGCGCTTTGCCTACGCCTCGTGGAGCGACGCGACGAAGTGTATCGGTTTCTCGATGGTCTATGACGCGATCCACGCTCATGGCTCGCTGGACGTGGGGCTGCCTCCCGGCCCCAACTTCTTCAGCTATGGCGAACCGGGCTTCGCCGCCCAGTTGCTCGCCCGAGCCGGTTTCGTGAATATATCGACCGTGGAAGTCCCGCTGGTCTGGCGCGTTTCATCTCCCGACGCGATCATCGACGCCATTTCATCCGGCACGGTCCGCGCCGCAGCTGTCCTGCGCCTGCAGCGTCCGGAGAACCTGGCCAGGATCAAGGAATATCTGCGCGAACGGGTCTCCGCATACGAGCGCAACGGCATCTATGCCGTGCCGTCGCCGGCCCTGGTCGCCAGAGGTAGCAAGCCCGGCTGACGCGGCATCGCCGGTCTCGTCGCAAACCGCCGGAACATCACTTTACCGCAAGCCCCCGGGACGAACTCATCGTCTCGCCCCGGGGCCCGCAGTTGAAGGGTGGCAGCTACTCCGCAGCCGCCTGCGCATGCACGCGCGCACCACGCGCGATCAGCTTGTTGAGCGCCGAGAGATAGGCCTTGGCCGAAGCGACCAGAGTGTCGGGGTCGGCGCCGCGGCCAGTGACCGACGCACCGCCCTCGGAGAGCCTGACAGAAACCTCGGCCTGGGCATYGGTGCCCTCCGTCACGGCATGGACGTCGTAGAGCTCCAGATGGGCCTCGTGCGGCACGATCGCCTTGATCGCCTTGAAGACCGCATCGATCGGCCCGTTGCCTTCGGCTTCCTCGGCGACGACGCGCCCTTCGACATCCAGCTTCATCATGGCCCGCTGCGGGCCACGCGTGCCGGCGATCACCGTCAGCGAGACCAGCTTCACGCGGTCATGCGCGGTTGCGATGTTCTCGTCGACCAGCGCTTCGATATCCTCGTCATAGACGTGCTTCTTGCGATCGGCCAAGGCCTTGAACCGGGTGAAGGCGTCCTCCAGCTGGTTGTCGCCGAGATCGTAGCCCATGTCCTTCAGCTTGGAGCGGAAGGCGGCGCGCCCCGAATGCTTGCCCATCACCAGTGAGGTCTTGGTCACGCCGACCGAGGCGGGCGTCATGATCTCATAGGTCTGCTGGTGCTTCAGCATGCCGTCCTGGTGAATGCCGCTTTCATGGGCGAAAGCGTTCCGACCGACGATCGCCTTGTTGTACTGCACCGGGAAGGAACAGGCGGTGGAAACCGCCTTCGACGCACGCATCAGCATGGCCGACTCGATGCCGGTATCGTAGGGCAGCACGTCGCCACGGACCCGCAGGGCCATCACCACCTCTTCCAGCGCCGCGTTGCCCGCGCGCTCGCCGATGCCGTTGATCGTGCATTCGACCTGCCGCGCGCCGCCCTCGATGCCGGCCAGCGAGTTGGCGACAGCCAGGCCGAGATCGTTATGACAGTGCACCGAGAAGATCGCCTTGTCGGCATTCGGCACGCGCTCGCGGATCGAGCTGAACATGGTGCGATACTCGTCCGGCGTCGCGTAGCCGACGGTATCGGGCAGGTTGATCGTCGTCGCCCCCGCCTTGATCGCTGTCTCGACCGCCCGGCAGAGATACTCGATCGGCGTGCGCGTCGCATCCATCGCCGACCACTCGACATCCTCGACCAGGTTGCGCGCCTGGGCGACGGTCCTGGTGATGATCTCCAGAACCTCATCCTCGGTCTTGCGCATCTGATGCTGCAGATGGATCGGAGAGGTMGAGACGAAGGTGTGGATGCGCGGCTTCACCGCGTGGCGGACGGCTTCCCCAGCCCGAGCGATATCGGCGCTGATGGCGCGCGCCAGCCCGGCAACGGTCGCACGCTTGATCCGCTTGGCGATTTCCGAGACGGCCTCGAAATCGCCATCGGACGCGATCGGGAAACCGGCCTCGATGATGTCCACGCCCATCGCGTCCAGCACATCCGCGACCTCCAGCTTCTCCTCGAAGGTCATGGTCGCGCCGGGGCATTGTTCACCGTCACGCAGAGTGGTGTCGAAGATCAGCACCCGGTCCTTGGAGGATGCAGTCTGGGAAGCGTTGGTCATGGTCGTGATCCTGAATGGGTCGCGCMGCGGTCGTTCGGATGGGCGCRTTAGGTCTGGAAGGCGGTTCTCGTCACTCCCCTGAGCGCCCAGGCATGCATGCCCGGCCGGCCCTCAGGGGCGGCTAAGGAGAAGAAGCTGACCAAGGCCAAGCGGAGCGCGCATGCCGACCGTCCGCGCAGCGGCGCGGCTCAGGATCCAGGCATGGGTGGCAGATGCGGCCACGGGCGTTCCTCGTTCGACTGGACACGATGTAACCGAAAGCACCCGCGGTGCGCAAGCATGTGACACATGCGAAGTTTGCAACGTCGTCCCGGCCGGAGTCTCGCTATCCTGACCGGGCCGCAACTGCTGGCGCGGCATGCATTGTCCGCTCCCTGCGAATCGCATTCGATCGCCGGGCAGGCTGGGGAGAGATATCCGATGATGCGCTACGACCGCCGCACGATCGGTCTTGCGGTCGGGCTGACCTGTCTTGCGGGCTATGTCGATGCGCTCGGCTTCATCAGCCTTGGCGGTTTCTTCGTGTCCTTCATGACCGGGAATACGACGCGGCTCGGGATCGAACTCGCCAACGGCCATCTCGGCGGTATCGCGCTGGCAGGCGGTATCATCATGCTCTTCGTCGGCGGCGTGGTGCTCGGCTCGCTCGTCGGCCATTTTGCCCGGACGAGGCGGCATACCGCCGTGCTGGCAGCTCTGACGATCTGTCTCTTCATCGCTGCGCTGTCCGACAGGCTGGGAGAGGCCGGCATCAGCATCGCCATGCTCGCCGTCGCCATGGGCATGGAAAACTCCGTCTTCCAGCGCGACGGCGAAGTCACGATCGGCCTGACCTACATGACCGGCACGCTGGTAAAGATGGGGCAACGCATCGCCGGGGCCCTGCTTGGCGGCTCCCGCCTCGCCTGGCTGCGCCATTTCACGCTCTGGCTTGGGCTGCTGAGCGGAGCGGTTGCCGGCGCTCTTGCGCATCACATGATCGGACTCGACGCAATCTGGCTGGCGGCCGCTTTCTCGGGGTTCCTGACACTGGCTGCCTCCCGCCTCCTGCTGACGGACTGACCTGCGAGCGGAGGCGATTGGAACGGCGCGGGGAATCGGTCATTGTCCCGGCCATTCGCCAGCCGGAGCCTGCATGCGATGCGCGCCACTTCGTTCTTGATCCCCGCCCTCGCCGGCTTCCTTCTCGCCGCCTGCCAGACAGCCGGACCACCGCCCGCCCCGGCACCGGAGCAGGCAGCACCGGGCGTGACGCCCAGCACCTTCCGCATGCCGAGCGGATCGGGCTGCTCGGGCGAGGTCGAACGTTTCCAGGCGGTGATGGATAACGACCTCGCGACCGGCCACACCACCAAGGGCGTGCACAGCCGCGTCAGTGCCGAGATTGCCAATGCCCGCAGGAGTTGCGCCGCGGGCAATGACGCCAGGGCGATCTCCCAGGTGCGCGCCACCAAGTCACGGTTCGGTTATCCGTAAGGCTTCTGTAATGGGCCTTTGATCGTCAAGTCCCTCTGAACGATATCTCGTCGCCAGGATCATGCTTCTGTCCGTGGTCAGTACGAAGACCGCCACACCATGCCATCAGATCCAGAGCCGACAGGTCAATCTAGGGGTGCGTGAT
>NZ_JBFTLD010000261.1:0-9472 GCF_056396265.1 Allobosea sp. 05T422_2
GTGCTGAGCGGATTGAACGCGTAGCCGAGGATGCGCGGCATGGTCAGCAGGCGGATCGGGCCGCCGTCATGCGCGATCCCGGCTTTGGTCAGGGTTTCCTCGATCTGGGGCCGCAGAGGCCGCCCGCTGCGATCCCCGTAATCCGCGTCGCGAAAGGCATAGAGATTGAAGCGGTTGCGCGAGAAGAAGCTGAGCTTCGCCGACAGCCGATCGATCTCGTCGAGATCGAGCAGCATCCAGAACACGCGATTGGCCAGCGCATGCGGGCGCGGCCGGAACCGATGATGCCTGACACGGCCGACATAGAGGGCGGATTGCAAGGTCATGCGGCCTGCTCCAACCGCGGCAGGATCGGAATGCGGCCGGATTCGTTGCGGACGCTCCATGGCCGGCGGACGCCGCCGAGCGCCTCGGCGACGGCAAGCCCCGCCTGCAGACCATCCTCGTGGAAGCCCGATCCGAAATAGGCGCCGCAGAACCAGCTTCGGCGCATGCCTTGCAAAGACCAGAGCCGTTCCTGCGCGTCGAGCGCCGCCGCGTCGAACAGCGGGTGTTCGTAGCTCTCCTCGTGGAGGATGGTCTCTTCGCGCAGCGTATCCGGCGGATTGAGCGTGACGAAGAAGGGCTGAACCTCCGGCAGGCGCTGGAGCCTGTTCATCCAGTAGGTGACCGCGCAGGCAGAATCCGGCTGCGCGCGATGACCGATATGGTTCCAGCTTGCCCAGGCGCGGCGGCGCTTCGGCATCAGTGTTTCATCACCATGCAGCACGGCGCGGTTGCGGCTGTAGCGGAAGGCGCCCAGCGCCTTGGCTTCAGTCGGGCTGGGATCGGCGAGCATGGCGAGCGTCTGATCGGCATGACAGGCAAAGACGACATGGTCGAAGGTTTCTGCCCACCCTTCGCCCGTCAGGACGACATCGTTGGCTTGGCGCAGGACCTGCCTGACCGGCGATCCGGCCCGGACTTCGCCCGAAAAGGCTGCCCGCAGTTTCTGCACATAGACGCTGCTGCCGCCTGTGATGGTGCGCCAGACCGGCCGGTCGCTGAGTTGGAGCAGCCCGTGATTGTGATGGAAGCGCAGGAAGGCGGCGGCCGGATAGGACAGGATCTCCCAGCAGGGAGCCGACCAGATCGCCGCCGCCATCGGCAGGAGATGATCGTCCCGGAAAGMGGCGCTGTACCCACCGGCTGCAAGATAGTCGCCGAGCGAGATATCAGCCGCGCGCCCCGCCAGCGCGTCCCTCGATGCGTTCCGGTAGAAGCGGGTAATGTCCTGCAGCATGGCCCAGAAGCGCGGGCGCACGAGATTGCTGCGCTGGGCGAACAGTCCTGCGACGCTGGTGCCACTATATTCAAGCCGCCCACCATCGAGCGACACGGCGAAGGACATCTCGGTCGGCTGCGTGGCGACGCGCAAATGGTCCATCAGCGCGATGAAGTTCGGATAGGTCGCCTCGTTGTAGACGATGAAACCGGTATCGACCGCCGTCTTGCCGCCGGCACCCGCAACGCGAACCGTGTTGGCGTGGCCGCCAAGGCGAGGCGCGGCCTCGAACAACACCACGTCATGCGCCTGCCCCAGCAGCCAGGCCGCCGAGAGACCGGAGATGCCGGCACCGATCACGGCGATCCGCATCGCCTTGCCCTGTGCCCGTTCCATCGTCGCTGCTTCATTGCTCATGACGGGTATACGCGGCACGGGCCGGACTKGATTTGCCGCCGCGCGCGCAAAAACGCGCCGGCCGAGTGACCCGTCAACGCACCTCCTGCGTAATCGAAGAAAGACCGAGACTTTCCGCGAGGGCGACGATGCTAATGAGCCGAATGAAGCGGGTGGTTACTTCGATCAGCGCCTACGCAGCGCATCCCGATCCGCGGGCCGCGATCGCCAATACCGTCGCGCTCGTGATCGTCTCCAACCAGCCATTCTATCCGCTCTATCTGGATTGGGCTGTCTCACCGGTCATTGCGCCTTCCTATGCCACCTTCCTCTCGACGCCCTTCTTCGTGGCGGTGCCAGCTGCCATGCGGCGCAGTGCCTTGCTCGGGCGATCGCTGCTTCTCGCCGCCGGCATCGGCAATACGTTGCTCTGCCKGGCCGCCTTTGGTCCGGGCTCAGGGGTCGAGGTCATCCTGTTTCCTTGCCTCATGCTGTCGCTGATGCTGTTTCGCCGCGCGGAGCGCCTCTTCGCTCTCGGCTTCGCGGGGCTKGCCTTCGTCGCCTATTTGCTGCCGGCCGCCTTCCTGGGGGCGCCGACACATCTGTACGGGCCCGACGAATACGCAGCCTTGCAGCGCCTGAATTTTCTGAGCGCTGCATCCCTGACCGCCCTGATCGGATGGCTGTTCGTCGGGCGTCTCGACAAATTCGCGCGCCGATGAAACCAGCGACACCCACGGAGCGTAGACGAGACGCATTCGCCGAAAGAACCTCATCATGACGCGCCTTCCGCTTGTCCTCGCCCTCGTCGCTTTTTCTGCCCACAGCGTTGCCGCAAGCGATCTCGACGGGACATGGTTGCGCGACGACGGCAATGCACGCGTGCGGATCGCGCCCTGCGGCGACAAGATCTGCGCCACCAATCTCTGGATCGGCGACCCCAGCAAGGGCGAGGCGGCCGGCGACAAGCTCGTCATGACGMTGGCCCGCCAGCCCGACGGGACCTTCTCCGGCAACGCCTACGACCCCAAGCGCGACTGGACCTACTCGATGACAATCACGGCGACACCGAGTGCGCTGACCACGCGCGGCTGCATCGTCGGGCGCCTGATCTGCCGTGACGTGAACTGGAAGGCCGTGGAGTGATGACGCCCGATCTCGTCCCGGTGATCCAGTGCGGAGCCGGCCGCGTATCTCGTATATGGTTCCCGCACTCGCCCTGACCGTCGACGGCATGCGCAACGCGGGAGCTGTCGCGCAAGGAGGTCGGTTTATCGTCTTGTTCGACCCCAACAGTCTGATTGCCGCCATTGCTCGCTCGGGCGACCGGGCGGCCTTTTCTGCGCTGTTCGACCATTTCGCGCCACGCGTGAAGGGATTGCTGATGCGCGGCGGCGCCCCTGCCGAGCTAGCAGAGGAGGTCGCGCAGGAAACGCTCTTGGCCGTCTGGCGCAAGGCAGCCCTGTTCGATCCGGCGAAGGCCAGCGCCTCGACCTGGATCGCAACGATCGCGCGCAACCTGCGCATCGACATCGCCCGCCGTGAGACCCGTTCGCGGCTGTCGCAAGTTTACGAGATCTTGGATGAAGAAGCCCCAGAACAACCCGATGCGATGCTCTCCGGCGCCGAACGCGATGCGCGCGTGCGGGCCGCGATGACCCAGCTTTCACCCGACCAGTACCGCGTCGTCGAACTCGCCTTCATAGAAGGCTTCAGTCATCAGGATGTCGCCAATCGCCTCGCCATCCCGCTGGGCACGGTGAAATCCCGCTTGCGCCTGGCACTGTCGCACCTGCGCGGCCGGCTGGAGGATCTGCGATGAGCATCTTGCATCGCCCGTCCGACGAGACGCTTGCCGCCTTCGCAGCGGGACAGCTCGACGAAGGCCTGGCGGTCGTCGTCGCCTGCCATATCGAGGCAAACCAGGAGAGCCGGCGGCGCCTGCGCGAGATCCAGGCCGTACAAGGCGCGCTGCTGGATGCAGTCGAGCCAGTCGCAATGGGTTCCGGCCCAAGTCCTGCGGCCATTGCGGCACGACCCGAGGCAGCGTCGGTTGCGGCCGCCCCGATGTCCGAAGCCGGGATGCCCAAGGTGCTGCGTCCCTATGGCCTCGGTCCCTGGCGCCCGATCGGCATCCGCATCGCCATGCGACGCGTCGAGGTTCCCGGAGCAGAAGCGCGCGTCTTCATGCTGCGCGCCGGGCCCGGAATCTCCCTGCCGCACCACAAGCATACCGGGTTCGAATGGACCACGATTCTCGCTGGCGCCTATGAGCATGAATATGGGCGCTACGCAGCCGGCGATTTCGACGAGGCCGATGCCGAGCATGACCATACGCCGCGGGTCGATCCCGTCGAGGGCTGCACCTGCATCGTCGCGATGACCGGGAGCGTGCAGTTGCAGGGATGGCTCGGCCAGCTGCTGCAACCGCTGGTGCGGTTTTGACGATCGCGTCCTTCGCAGCAGCTCTGGTCTTCGTGGCCGTGGCCATGTCGGCCTTCATGGCCTTGGCTACACTGGTCGAGCGCCGCACCGGCAATTCCGGCTGGATTGACGTGGTCTGGACTTTCGGGCTGGGCCTGACGGGTATCGCCGGCGCTTTGCTGCCTTTCGGGGCGGGGCCAATGTCACGACGCTGCGCCGTGGGGGGGCTCGCATTGGCCTGGGCGCTTCGGCTCGGCCTGCACATCGCGCGACGGACGGYCGGCATCACCGAAGATCCCCGCTATGCCAAGCTGAAGCGGGACTGGGGCAGCGCCGCACCACAACAACTGGCCCGGCTGCTGCAGATGCAGGCGCTGGTCAGCATTCCCCTGGGATTGGGGATCCTCCTCGCGGCACATAGCCCCGCGCCAGCGCTGGGCTGGCGAGATTTTGCTGGTGTCGCCGTGTTCGCCGCCGGCCTTGTAGGAGGCGCCATTGCCGATGCGCAATTGCGGGCCTTCGCGCGCTCGGGAGCGGGCGGCGTCTGCGACTCTGGCCTGTGGCGCTGGTCGCGGCATCCCAACTACTTCTTCGAGTGCCTGCTCTGGTGCTCCTATCCCGTGATCGCGCTCGCGACCGGCTACCCCTGGGGCTGGCTCGCCTTGCTGGCGCCGGCCTGCATCACGCTCCTGCTCACCCGCATCTCCGGCATACCGCCCCTGGAAGAGCACATGCTCGCCAAGCACGGCGAGGCCTATCGCGCATACCAGCATCGAACCAGAGCCCTGATCCCGCTGCCGCCGAAAGGAGCGACGTGATGACGATCATGCAGAAGCTTTCGACCTGGGGCGAAGGGCTGCCCGTTCCCGATGCCGTCAGCCGCATGGTGATCGGGTCGCTGGTCGGGCGCACGGCGCGCGCGCTGGCGGCGCAGTCGGCCGATGCCGCAGCCTTCGCCCGTGGCATGGCGGACTTTCCGATCGCCGTTCATACCGATGCCGCCAACGCGCAGCACTACGAGGTGCCGGCCGCCTTCTTCGATCAGGTGCTCGGTCCGCGGCGCAAGTATTCCTGCTGCTACTATGCCGATCCCGGCGATACGTTGGCCGCAGCAGAAGAGAAAGCGCTGGAACTGACCGCGGAACATGCCAGCCTGGCCGATGGCCAGGATATCCTCGAACTCGGCTGCGGCTGGGGCTCGCTGTCGCTGGGGATGGCGGAGCGCTATCCGCAGGCGCGGATCGTATCGGTCTCCAACTCGGCTTCGCAACGCGCCTATATCGAAGAGCAGGCGCAGCGCCGCCATCTCGGCAATCTCCGCGTCGTCACCGCCGACATGAACGAGTTCGAGACGGAGAAGCGTTTCGATCGCGTCGTCTCCGTCGAAATGTTCGAGCACATGGCGAACTGGCGCGAACTGCTCGGGCGCGTTCGTGGCTGGCTGAAGCCTGACGGTCGGCTCTTCATCCACGTCTTTGCCCACCGGCAGGGCTGCTACCGTTTCGACACCGCCGATACGGGCGACTGGATCGCGCAGCATTTTTTCACCGGCGGCCTAATGCCGAGCGCGACGCTCGCGCACCAATTCCCCGATCTCTTTACCGTGGAGGCCGAGTGGCGCTGGAGCGGCGAGCACTACCGCGCCACAGCCGAGGACTGGCTGGCGAATTTCGATCGCAATCTCGCGAAGATCGATCCGATCCTGCGCCAGACCTATGGCGAGGATGCGCCGCTCTGGCGCCGGCGCTGGCGGCTGTTCTTCCTGGCGACGAGCGGACTGTTCGGCCATGCCGGCGGCGACGCCTGGGGCGTCCATCACTACAGGTTGAGGGCGGCCTGACCGATTGGCCGGGCGGGGACTAGACCCAGCCCCAGCCAACAAGGCGCCGGACCACGATAAAGGCGACCCATGTGCACAGGCCGACGACGACCGTGCCATAGACGAGGTCGACGAGCGTGATCGTCAGCGTCCAGGGCCGCAGCGTAGCGTAGTTCGTCAGGTCGTAGGTCGCATAGGCCAGCAGGCCGATGAGCGCGCCATTGAGCAAGGCGGCGCTCGCGCTGCCGTCACGCAGCGCGGGCATCAGCGCGAAATCCACGACCCCTAGCGGAAAACCGAAATAGAACAGCGCCGCCGGCCAATAGCGCACCTGCTCGACGATCAGATCGCCGAGCGCAGGCCGGTAGAGCCTCGTTGTCATCGTGCCCAGCCAGATGGCGTCGCATATGCCGAAGGCGATGAGGAAGGCGACGTAACCGGCAACGAAGCGCATGGCAATCTCCCTGGTCTTGCGGGAGATACGCCGAGCGGGATGGCTTGGTTCAGTTCCGCTTGCGATCCTCGCCTATCGCCATGGAAATCCGTTCCGGGGGCGGAGCGTATAATAGGCGTTATCTCCTCGGCCCCAGGCGACCATGACGATCCGGATTATCCGACGCACCATCTTGCCGCTGCTTGCCGGACTTGCCTTGCCTGCCTGCGCAGCCCTGCGCAGCCCTGCGCCCCGGCGCCCTGACCGAAGGCGCGCGTGATGTGGCCTATGGCCCGCATCCCCGGCAGCGCATGGATATCTACGTGCCTTCCGGTGGCGGGAGAGCGCCGAAGCCGGTGGTGTTCTTCATCTATGGCGGGTCCTGGGCCAACGGGGCCAAGGAAACCTACTCCTTCGTGGGGGACGCGCTTTCGGCTCGCGGCTTTGTCACGGTGATCGCGGATTACCGCTTGGTCCCGGAGGTCCGCTTTCCGGTCTTCATCGAAGACGGCGCGCAGGCGCTGCGTTTCGTGCGAGACAACATCGCACACTTCGGCGGCGCCCCGGGGGCGATCCACCTGATGGGGCATTCGGCAGGCGCCTACAACGCGATGATGCTGACGCTGGACAAGCGTTATCTTGCCGCCGTGGGACTACGCGCCGGCGATATGCKGTCCATTGTMGGCCTCTCCGGGCCCTACGACTTTCTCCCGTTCGATATCGACGTGACGAAGGAAGCGTTTGGGAACGCGCGCGACCCCGCCCAGACTCAGCCTATCAACTTTACTAGGCGCGACGCACCGCCGGTCTTTCTCGCCACGGGATCGGAGGACACGACGGTGCTTCCGCGCAACAGCGAGCGCCTTGCGCTAGCGCTCCGAAAAGCGGGCGCGCGATCGGTGTCGCTTAAGATTTATCAGGGCCTCGGCCATGCCGGCGCAGCCATAGCGCTGTCTCGGATTCTGCAATGGCAAGCGCCGGTTCTCGACGACGTCGTCGCATTTCTTCAGGCCACTTGAGGTGGGGGGCTGGCGAGTTTTGCACCAGCAACGGTTCCACCCCGCGTTCCGCCCTGGAGCGCCGGGAAACGGACGTTCCAGATGTCGGCTAAGGGCCATCCTTCACCGTTTGGCGGTTTGCCGCGAACGTCTTACTTGGGTCGAGAGCGGGCCTTGAGCAGATCAATCGGGTATGTCCGCTTCCGGGCGATGGGCCAGAGTCGGCTATTGGCGCGTTCCGCCCCGAGGCGGGAGGGCGGTTCTGGCCAATTCCGGACTTTGACAGCGTCCGCTGTCGGGCGTCTTGGTTCATGAACCATCCGGTGTTAGCCAGTGGCCGTTAGCTATCCTTTAGGCCTTCGCCATTGGCGGCATTGTCCTCGCGGTAAATGTCGCACGTTCTCGTGAGAAGACGCGCGCTCTCCGTTGCGTGTCCGATGGTTCTGCAGCTTTCTCTCGGTGGGTCTGGAGCGCACCATTGGACTAAACCGCTCTCGCGGTAGGGCGCTGCGTCATCGTCGGTGCTGAGATTTCTCGGTTTGAAGCGCTGCATCCGAGGATTTGGCGGTCGTTCCCCCTGGTACTTGGAGGCTTCCATGACCGAGCCTGCTGTCAGCCCGCTGCGCCAGCGGAAGATCGAGAACATGACCATCCGCCGATTCGGTGAGCACACGCAGCGCGACTAAACTTCGCTCCCTGTTCCTTGATGTCACCGCATATGAAGGACTGCCCGGCGCGACCGATGACGTTGACCGCTACACCGGGCGCAGGGGTTTGATCGTCGTGCCCATGCAGCTGGCGAGCTCGTTGATATGCTCCTTCATCCACTGCTCGGTCATCAGCTCCAGCGGTACGCTGAAGGACACTGCCATGTTGGCTTCATGCGGATAGCGCCCGGCGAAGGGTAGGCCCAGCCCGCCCTGGCCCAAGAAATAATACCCCATATTGATGGCATAGCCGCGCTGCCGAGCCGCGGTCACCTGCGAGCGAACGACGGACGCATCCACCGGACGCTCCGAAGGATGCTTGATGTAGCGCTCCTCGTTCCAGGCGATGATCTGGTCGGAAGCCGCATCGTCCAGCAGCGCAAGCACCGCCAAGCTACCCGCACCCACACCCATGGGTACGCGCGCGCCGACCCCCATCGAAAACTGGTGCCGCTCGAAGCGGCTGATCATCTCGGCACAGACTGCATCCACGCCGGATTGCATCATCAGATAGACGGTGAAACCGGTGCGGCGCACAAATTCGGTCATCCCGGGCCGCATATTGTCGATCTGCGGCTCCAGCCGCGTCTGCCGGCGCGCCAGTGTCTCGACCGCTGGTCCGGAGCGGTAATGACCATAGCGGCTCCCGGGTTCAGCAAAGCCTTTTCGCAGGAGCGCGGTGAGCGTGCGATGCGTCGCCGATTTCGCGCTGCCTGCGTGCTCGGAGATTTCGGCAAGGCTCAGGCCTTCAGGCCCTGCTTGGGCGAGAATGAGGATGATGTCGAGCGCTCGCTCGGCATTGAGGGACGACTCGGATTGCTTCATAGCCAAAATGTAATTCCTAATATCGGAATTTCAATAAGTTCTTTGTGCCAAATAACGGAATACATTGACAGCGATTGAGGCGGTGGCCTAGCTTTCCGTTGGCTGGGCTCGGCGCCGCGCGAACCTGGAGAGTTCTACGCGCCGGCTCAACCGCTTCAGGGCCTTGCAGCAGGCCGTCCGGGGGGCTGGATGCTTTCATTTGCGCTAAAGCGCCTTGGCTTTGCCTTCGTAACGGTCTTCAACGTTCTGACCGTCGTCTTCCTGATCGTGCGCGTGCTTCCCGGAGATCCCGTCATGGTGATCCTCGGCGATCAGGCGAGCCCCGCCAGCGCGCAGGCGCTGCGCGAGAAGCTCGGCCTCGACAAGCCGCTTCTCGCGCAATACGGCGATTTTCTCCTTCAGGCGGCGCAGGGCAATCTCGGCAATTCGATGTCCTCCGGCCGGCCGGTCATGGAGGAAATCCTGGCCGTGCTGCCCTATACGATCGAGCTCACCATCGCCTCGCTCATGCTGGGCTGCCTGCTCGGCGTGCCCGCGGGTGTCTGGGCCGCCGTCCGACGCGGCCGGCTGCCCGACTACGCCTTGCGCCTCCTGTCGCTGCTGGGC
>NZ_JBFTLD010000262.1:0-9472 GCF_056396265.1 Allobosea sp. 05T422_2
GGATAAATACACGGCGTATGTGGTTATAATGGCGTATTATGCATGATGTTGAATTAATTAAGCGCCGGTAAAAGAAATTATATTTATGTGTTATGGATATACGCAAATTCACTATTCGTCCTGAGGATAAATACACGGCGTATGTGGTTATAATGGCGTATTATGCATGATGTTGAATTAATTAAGCGCCGGTAAAAGAAATTATATTTATGTGTTATGGATATACGCAAATTCACTATTCGTCCTGATTTACTGAATTGGGGATTTTGAAAATAAGACGTTTATATCCGTCAATTTTCGGAGATATGAATATCTGCGCGGGACAAAAATCGCATATTATCAAAAACTAATAGGTATTTATTCTACGAATGTTGCGATATAAATCAATATCATGACCTTGAAATAGAATCTCTCAAGGCTTTTAATCACATTTGAAAACCGCCCGGCCGAATGACCCGGCGGGAATATTGAAAATGAAATCTGTCACCACGATGAGGCTTCAATTCTCAAATCAAAGGCCGCTGCGATCGATCTGAACAAATCGCCGATGTGACAAAAAAATGAAAACGCGATTGGAAAATGCCCCGAAACCCTACCGGCATTCCACGCGGTGAATTGCTTGTTCGAAATTGCGGCGGGGAGAGGAGGCCGTGGGGGGCGGCCCTAAGGTTTAAGGTATCGGATGTGCAGTTGGCCTCTTATGAGCGAACGGATCGCTCAGTCCGCTGGCGCGAGCGCACCGTCGTTCAAGATGATGTGCCTGTACTGATGTGGTCAGCGGTCCCGGGAGACAATCGAATCCGGCCAACCGGGCTACACGCTTCCCGAAGGCTGTGCTTGTAATCGTAGGCCGTTGTCAGTGCGGGAAGCTAATTTTCTCGGCGGACGTGAGGATCGTCGCTGCGGTCTCGTCGCTCTTGTGAGTCCTAAATTATCGAGAAAAATGCGCGCCCACGTTGGCCACCGAATTCGCTCAGGTTCTTGGCTCAGGCGTCTCCGCCGGCTTGGCGTGCTCGGTCACGAGTTCGCTGACGGACGCGTCTAGGGCCTGCGCAATTTGCCAAAGGCTCACTGCAGTGGGATTACGCAAGCCCTTTTCGAGGGCGCTAACGTGCGCTCGATCTACGCCGAGCCGTTCGGCAACCTGTGCTTGCGTCAAGCCCTTTGACAGCCGCAATGCTCGGGCGTTGGCCGCTATGATCAAGCGAATATCCATATAGTGCTGTTACGGCGGACGTGCCGTTTAGCGCGACGCGGTTTAATGCGTTGCGCTTTACCGCACATTGTGAGTTATTCTGAGCGGTGAGGACCAGCTAGAGCCGCCGTGGACGGCAGGAAATTAGGGCCACCAACTGTGAACGGTCAACCAAACACGCTCAGAGGCTTTCCCGGTCTGAAATTTAAGTTCCTGATAGAGCGCGTACAGCGGACCGAAACAAACTTCGAATTGCTCATAAGCGCGGCCGGACCGCGCGATGATCGCGAGAGATGGCTTCGGGCGTTCCAATGTTGGTGCGATTTCCATGACCTAAGTCCCGAAATTATTCATGGCAATTCACGAACCCATAGGACTGCCACCAGGACGCTTGTTGCATGCTGGCCGTCGATACCCGCATTTCTCTTCCGATTGATTGGAGAGGACTGGGCTCGATATTCTCACCAAGATGGAAACGCAGCGTCAGCGGTCGAAGAATGGCAAATAACAGCCCTCCGACAACAAATTAGCAAACTTKAGAAGGGCATTCGACAGGTCGACAGCAGGGTGTGGAAGGACACCACGATTGGTTTTCGACGACCTCGACGAGCCTACAGCACTCGTTTGACCGCGTTCGCGAGATCCGGAGATGGAGCCAGATGACCCATGGTACCAACCTGTCGCCACCTGAAGATGAATGCCGATAATGCGCGCGCCATGCAACCTTGAGGAGTGGCGACGCATACGCCCTCCGAGCCTCGGAGAGTTTTTGCGGGTCGCCGATCGTTGGCGACTGTCGGAGGATGATCAGGTTCGGATTCTGCGGTGCGGTTCCGTTGAGCAGTTGAGACGCTGGATCGCGATCAATCAGACCAATGAGGCGTTGGTCACGAGCAGCGATACAGGGGAACGCATTGCTGCCGTCGTCGGAGCGGCCGAGGCTGCAGGATATCTTTACACCTCCGAGGACGAACCACTCTGGCTCCGTGGTTCAATCACGGGACAACCGTATCAAGGCCAGACGCCCTTGAGCCTCATGAAGGAGGGCAGCGTCGAGGACATCATGAACGTCCGTCGGTATCTCATGGGCCTCACTCAGGGCGGCCCTGGTCCAAATGACGTCGATCGCGATTTCACTCCCTACACCGACGATGACTTGAAGTGGGAGTGACGGGTCCTGATGTCGGAAATCCGGGCAATCTGTTTCGACGCGTTCGGGACGCTTGTGAAAATGGTAGATAAACGCCGTCCATTCCGAAGGCTGATGAACGAAAAGGGGACGGATCACCGTGCKGTCGAYGYTCTRACCCGCCCGTTGAGCCTTAGAGAGGTTGCCAAAGAACTYGCCATCGTCATCGGCGAGGCGCGTTTGCGGGAACTGGAACTCGATCTTGATGCCGAGCGGGCTTCTATCCAGYTGCGCCCCGGAATGGCGGTGYTTTGGGCAGCGCTCCGACGGGCKGACTTGCGCATCGGAGTCTGCTCGAATCTGGCCCAGCCTTATGCTGAACCGCTGCTAGCTATCCTCCCAGGCATTCCTGACGCGCTCGTCCTTTCGTTTGAGGTCGGCTTCATCAAGCCACAGCCCGAAATCTTTCATTGCGTCTGCGAGGAACTCGGCCTTCGCGCCGAGCAGATCTTGTTCATCGGTGACACCCMAGAAGCAGATATCCTGGGGCCGAGGACCGTCGGCATGCACGCCATGACTATCGATGCGTTCGAAGCAGCCGTGAACGGACGTGAAGAGCGCCGGATATCCGCTGAGGAAGTGCGGTCGCCTGAGATTCATCAGTTGCTCGAGCGGGTGCGCGAGTGCGTCTGCTCGTGATCTCGGACCTTCATCTGGAGTTCGGGCCATTTGAGTTCCCGACGCCCATGCCAGAATTCGAAGTGGCCGTTTTTGCTGGCGATATTGGTCAGCCTATTGTCGATGCGATTGAGTGGATGGCCGGCCAGAGGGAGGGCGGTCCTCTAATGGGGCGCCCTGTCGTCTACGTCGCAGGAAACCACGAGTTTTACCGCAGCGAGATGAAGTCGAACCTGGCCGAGGCCGGAAGGGTCTCCGACGACGCCGGCATTCACTTTTTGCATCGACGAGCGGTCACCATCAATGGCGTCCGTTTCATTGGTTGCACGCTTTGGACCGACTATCGACTGCTCGGAACTCCCAAACCCTCTATGATCACGGCTGGCCAGGAACTGAATGACCATCGCCTGATCCGGTATCGCGAGGAGAGCGGACACTTCAGTCGCTTCATGCCATGGCACGCGGCGGCAGAGCACCGGCTCGATCTCGCGTTCATTCGCGGCGAACTGGCAACTTCGCATGACGGGCCGACCGTCGTGGTGACGCACCATGCGCCACACCCGCAATCCGTTCAGCCGAGGCACCAGGGCAGCGCACTGTCGCCGGCCTTCGTGTCAGACCTCAGTCCTGTGATCGAACAGTTTCAGCCTGAGCTTTGGATCCATGGCCATGACCATGGATCGCACGATTATCGGATCGGCAAGACGCGCATTTTTGCAAATCAGGCTGGCTACCCAAACCTTCACCGGGATCGCGAGAACAGAGGGTTCGATCCGCGCTGCGTCATTTGCGTCGATGGAGCGGGGAAATGAGCGGCTACGATGAAGTTCGTTGTGAGATGCCGATGCTCGCCTCCGACCTCGAGGCCGAAGCGGTTTTTCACACGCGAGCATTCATTGCGGTCTTCGGGGAGCAGGATTTCATCGGCTCGGCAAGTTTCTAGTTGAAGCGCGTGACGAAGTACTCGCGGAAGGCCGTTGCGTCCTTTGCGTCGAGGAAACTCACGCGCATGCACCTGCGCTCAGGCTGCATCAATATGCGGGCTTTATGCGAAATCTCGTGGTCACCCAGCCATATTCCGATGTCGAACAGGCGCTCGTTCAGCGTGCTCGGTTCGAGGGGAAGGTCGATCGAGAATGTCCCCGCGATGCCGTCACGGGTAGTCGCGGCGATCCCGGATTTCTGCATGTCGCCCTCCTGCCGCTCAGGATGAGGTTGTATAGATTAGTCCTCTCTGCAGGATCTGTTCAATCGCGAAGCCCAGGCCGCGTAAGGCGTATTCTTGGTCAAGTGTCGATTGAAGTCCGGAGCGCCGTCGTCCCACCAGACAGGGCCCCGCTCACCAAGGGCAACCTTGGCTGCTTCGACGGCGGCGCGGGCGACATGGGGTTCGCCGCTTCCGCGTTTGACGTCCTTCACAGCACGGCGAGCATCTATCAGCTCGGTGACAAGCTCGTGACGGCGCGCAGCCGGAAGGGCGGGATTTGTTGCTCGCCACAGCCYGCCAGCGACCATGAAATATCTGCCGTCCGGTGTTGTCGGATGATCGCGCCGGTCGCTCAATCCGGATACTCGCGAGCGAGCCGATCATAAGCGTCCTCGGCAGCGGCGTCGCCCGCCATGGCATTTTCGATTTCATTCTCGTCGACGAGCACCCCGCCGAAATGTGCGACGAAGGCGCGCGCCAAGCCCCGGTCTTCGAATGCGATGCGGACCGTCTCTGAACCGGGGAAACGGTCGAGAACGCGGAACCCGATTTGCCAGTCGCCACACCAACTCTCGATTCTGCGCAGGCGTTCCGGTGCAGCGACGGGGTCCAATTTCATTTCGACCTGATGACTGAAGCCTGGCATCACGCCCTCCCTACGACCGGCACCTCGTCGAGCCGCGTCGTGTAACGCGGCGAACGCATCTCGAACTTCGTGACCCACGCMTTCTGCTGGCGGGCGATGCCGGCCGCTGCAGGGTACACAACGCCACGACCGTGTTGCTTGTTGCACGCGTCCAGCGCTTCCATGAGCCGGCCGCTCTTCTTGCGATCGAGGGCGCCGATCAGGGCTCGCTGCGACATCTCGGGCGCCACCAGGTCGACCGTCATCAAGCCGGCCTTGGCGTAGCGGTAACCCGGCTTCCAGATCCGCCGCGCTCCCCATTTGGCGGCGCGGACGAGGACGAGGGTGTCGTTGCTCGCCTCGGGAAAGTCGACCGTGGTCGAAACCGAGCGGGAAGGGCCGCTGTCGAACGGCGATGTGTGGAAGAAGACAGTGACGTGATCCGTCGCCAATCCATGGTGCCGGAGCTTCTCGCCCAGGCGGGTGGCATGGGCGGCGATCGCCTCCTGCATCATCTCGAGGCTTTCGACCCGGCCGGAAAACGACCTGGTCACGGCACAGCCTTTTCGCGTGGGGGCGACGCTATCCAGATCGAGGCAGGGCTGGCCGCGCAGTTCCTGGATAATCCGCTCGCCAACGACGGTCAGCGACTTGCGAGCACGCTTGGGATCGAGGGCGGCGACATCGGCTGCCGTCTTGCAGCCGAAAGCGCCCAGCTTGGTCTGGCTGGCACGGCCGATACCCCAGACGTCCTCCAGCGGCATCAGCGACAGCCATTCCCGACGCGCTTCCTCACTCGTCAGGTCGCAGGTGCCGCCGAGCTGAGGCGTGGTCTTCGCAATCTTGTTTGCGAGCTTCGCCAGTGTTTTCGTTGGGCCGATGCCGACGCAGGTGGGGACACCGGTCCATTTCGAAAYCGTGGAGCGCAGGTCGTGGCCCAGTTCCTCACGATGCTCAGGCGCCACCGGGGTCAGGTCGAGGAAGCTCTCGTCGATCGAGTAGATCTCGATATCGGGGGAGAACCGCTCATAGACGGTGTTCATCCGGCGGCTCATGTCGCCGTAGAGCGAATAATTCGACGAGAAGACGACGACGCCCTCGCGTTTGCACAGGTCGCGGATCTGGAACATCGGCGCGCCTATCTTGATGCCGAGCGCCTTTGCCTCAGCCGTCCTGGCGACTGCGCAGCCGTCATTGTTCGACAGCACGATCACCGGTCGGCGTCGCAATTTCGGGTCGAACACGCGCTCGCAGGAGCAGTAGAAGCTGTTCCCGTCGATCAGGGCGAACGAGCGCTTCATCGCCGGAAGCGCCGCACCGCGTTGGTGACCACGCCGAAGATATCGATTTCGGCGTCTGGACCGGGGTCGTAGTCGGGGTAGCGCCGGTTGCCGAACGCGAGACTTGAACGGCCGCCGGCGATCTTGAAAACCTTGACGCTGCGCTCGCCGTTGACGTCGACCACGACGGCATCGCCATCCCGCGGGACCAGGCTGCGGTCGACCGTGATCAAGCTGCCGTCGAAAATTCCGACGTCGATCGCGCTGTCGCCGGCGACGGTCATGATGTAGGTCGCGGGAGCGTTTTTGATCAGCGCCCGCGACAGGTCGATCGGTGTGTCGAGGTAGTCGTCGGCCGGCGAAGGAAAACCCGCGCGCACGGCCTTCAGGTAGACCGGAAGAAAGATCGGCGGTCCGAGGTCGGCGGGGGACATGTGCATCGCGATGCGCTCCGATGGTTGGAACATAACAAGAACATCAGAAGCCCAACTCGAGTCAATAAGGGGAATTCGTGGCCCGCCGCTCATCACCCATCCCGACCGCTGCGCTCGTCCTACGAAGAGCCGTCAGCGGTGCGCCAGTAGCAGACGTTGGGGTCTCGCCAGGAAGCGGGCATTCCTGTTTTCAGCCGCCGGCCCCCCATTTTAACCCACGCTGAGACTGCTGGCGCCCGCCTCTGGTGTCATGGTTGAAAGAGTCGTGCCAGAGCATCAAAATGCACCAGAAATATGCGAATCGTCCAATTTGGCTTATAGTTCGCACTTCCCTCAGAAGTCCTTTGCGTCGCGGTCGTTGTAGGAGTCGTTGAGGCCAACTGAAGCTTTTGGATGCGCAGATCATGTTTGGTCACGAACGCTTGCAAGCCGTGCGAAGGCTCGTTGCCGAATACGTCCGAAGCCCTTCGCTTCGTCATCTCCGCGAACCAAGCTCAGTTGATCGCCTTGCCGAGCAGATTGTTAAGGTTGTTGACCGGGAGCCAACCGTTTGGCGCAAATGGGAAGGGCAACGCGAGGACGTTCTGCGGGCTGCTGCCCCGTGTTGGATACCCTCGGAAGACCTGCGCAGTTTTCTGAACGATCTGCCGGGGCCGAAGCTCACCTCGACCGACCTTGCTCAGCGACTTAGGGCGATCCACGAGGAGCCATATAGTTCGTATCCTGACGAGGCGCTGCGGGAAGAATGTCTCGCGCTCTACGCTCGCGAACGAGCCGCTGGAACCGAGCTGCCAGCGATCATCGGGGCCTTGCAAGAATTTGTTGAAACAGAAACAGAGCGGCTCCGTCTTGCTTCGGTGGCGGCTTGGCGCCAGCGCCAAAAGGAGGAGCTGGAAGCGCTCCAGCAACGCTTCATCGCTGGGGCTGATTGCAAGTGGGTAGCTGTCGGCACCTCAAAAGACGTGTTTTCTCGCAAGAACGGCCGAGCCTATCGACTGTCGCCGACTAAAAACAAGCGATGGGACCTGTTCCGTATTCAAGCAGCTGAGGACCCCGGCAAGCTCATCGGCACTTATGGTTCTAGAGGCGAGGCAAACAAAGCACTTGCGAAGCTGGCTTACGATTCTGAGCCTCGCTGGTAGACAGGTAGTTGCGCCGGCCTTGCGATATCGGCTCGTGAACCTCTCGCGCAATTTGAAAGTGGATGCCGGGCATCTTTAAATGCTCGCCGCAACTGCGAGGGCAGGCCCGCTATCTGGCTGGCTCAGCTAAAGGCGAAGTGTCCACTTCTCGTGGGTCTAACACGGAGTGAATATTTCCCGGAGAATGGTTGAGCGGGGGGTGTATCCACTTCACGCCAGGATCGGAAGTTAGGGCATCGCAGAGAACTGGCCATTCATCTGCCGCAGAGAAGGGTCCGGAGGGCAACGCGAGATAGATGTCGGCAGCGTTCGCTCATTGTGGTCGATGTCAGGCACAGCCGAAGCCGGCTGCTGCGATCGTTAGACCGCCTAAGCTCAACTCGACTAACTGAGCCCAGCCTCCGTCATTCGATCTCCCTCAGCTCCACCAGGCAAATCGCGCAAGCGATTGATCTCCCAATGAAATCTTCGATCTACGTGGAGCCGGCCCTAGGTTGTTTGTCGGTTACACGCGGTCTGCAGCGAGCAGTTACGGACGAATAGCCGCGCCACGAACTCGATCAGAACGTGATCCTGATCAAATTCGATGTGCGGCCGGAGCCCGAGCTGTCTGTCAGCACCGGCCCGGATGAACAACCTTCATAGCTTCGACAGCTAGCCAACGTTCAGCATTGCAATTGCAGATCGCGAGATTGAATGCTTTAGCAGTAGCGGGCTTGGGGTAGGCGCTGACGGGCGCCGCTTKCCTCAAGAGTAGCATAACGTCCGCCTGAATAGCGTCTGCAATCCAGCGCAAACCGGGACTTCACCAGTTCCGCGCCAATGTCCCTTCCGTCGGGCGTTGTGCAGACCCCGACGACGCGGTCATGCGTTCGCGTACCGTCGAGCCGACAGCTGAGTTGTTGCCCCCCTATAATGCCAATGATGGCGGCCCGGGCTCGCCGCCCTTCGGCGGAACCGAGTTCTGGCGCATCAATGCCGTTCAAACGCAGGGGGTGGCCGTTCACGACAATAGTATCACCGTCACGAACATGATCGACGAAACCGACGAGGGTGCGGCCATTGGGAAAGGTAGAGCGCGCGGTCGTGACCGGACTAGCTGCTGCCGGTTTGGCGCGCCTGGCGATGGCGCCGATCCGGCCATAGGCTCGGTCKAAATGGGCATTACCATCTTGAAACGCAGTCGCCACCGCTTGCCGAGTGAACTTCGCGAAATTGGGGCAGTAGGGCATCGCCAGTTCAAGCGTAGCCGCCAGATTGTTGCGGGTTTCGCGAAACAGGGCGCGCATCGGCTTGACCAACGGCTCGGTATCAACGATCCGCTCGCTGGCATCGCCGTTGCGCTCAAGGATTTCCGCGATCGCGTTGGTCTCGCGGATCAACGCTTTCATCTGCTGCACCGCGTTATCGAATTCTCCGATCTCTGCGAGCAGACGCGGCGCGACCGGGCCGCAGGTGCCGACGATGCCCTTCACTGCGACGTCCGTCTTGGCCGGGGAGGTCTTGTCGAGAACCGACGTTTGCGCGTTGTCCTTCGCCAGATTGTCGCGCTTTGCGATGGTGATACCGGAAGCGGCGGCAAGTGCCACAGTGCCGAAGAATGCAAGCTTGAGTAACGGCTTCATTTGGCCTCTTCCGGTGCGGAACCGGACATTTTCACGCGCCCGTTCATTACGTGGCTGGGGTCATATGGGCAGAGCGCGCGGCCATGCCGACCCCGACAATTGCTGGCGCCCTCCACGCTGAAATAGGTTGCCGCGGCATTCGCCACTTGTTATTTTC
>NZ_JBFTLD010000263.1:0-9448 GCF_056396265.1 Allobosea sp. 05T422_2
TGCAGCAGCGGCCAGGCATATTGCGGCGTTCCCGGGAAGACAGTGTCCACAAGAGCCTTGGCGGCCTTGATCTCGGACAGGGTGGGCAAATCGGTCATGCGGATCCTCCGGAGCGCTTCTGCCACATCTCAAAGCCATCGAACAATGACAGGAGTGTGCGAACGATGTTGACCGGCGGGCGGGGCGTCCGTTCGCCTGACGCCCAGTTCGCGGGCGGCGGCGTTGCGCTATCAGAAGTACCTTGCAACACACCAAATCTTGACAAATGACGTCAAGGCCAGCTATATATAGCATATCTATTCCTTTCGTCGACTATATACGCGATCTGATGAGGTTCAGCGCGGCACCCTCTCATCCCCAATTGATATTTCATGACCGCCAGCGCCTCAGCGCCCGATTTGCGTATTCCCACACTCGCCACGGACAACGAGAGCGGAATGGCAAGGCGACGCTCACTAGGTGTGTGTTCCCCTGGAGTGATGGTGCATCATCGATCCTGAATCGTCAGGAGGAGGATGCCCTATGGCAAGCGTTCTTCACGGCAGCGCCCGCACGACGCCGTGTCTTCGAGCCGAGTTCCAAGCGTCGAAAGAAAGCACCCGGTCCCTTGCCGCCCGCTACGGCCTGAACCCCAAGACGGTGGGCAAGTGGCGCAAACGGACGACGACAGCCGACGCCCCGATGGGGCCGAAGTCGCCGAAGAGCACGGTGCTGACGCCAGCGGAGGAGGCCATCGTCGTGGCGTTCCGGCAGAAGACGCTGCTGCCGCTGGACGATGTGCTCGGTTGCCTGAGGGATACCATCCCCAACCTCAGTCGCAGCGCCCTGCATCGCTGTCTCCAGCGCCACGGCATCTCCCGGCTGCCGATCGAGGAGACCAAGGCGCAGCGCAAACGGTTCAAGACCTACGAGATCGGCTACGTCCACATCGACAGCTGCGAGTTACGCCACGCCGACGGCAAGCTGATCATGTTTCTGGCCATCGACCGGGTCTCGAAGTTCACTTACGTCGAGTTCCACGATAAAGCTGGCAAGATGGCGGGCTCGGCCTTCCTCAGGACCGTGGTCGAGGTCTTCCCCTACAAGATCCATACCGTGCTCACCGACAACGGCATGGCCTTCGCCGACCTGCCCAAATATCGGGATGGCCCAACTGGCGGCTCCCCCGGTGGTCATATCTTCGGCCGGGTCTGCGCCGACAACGACATCGAGCACCGGCTGACCAAGCCTTACCATCCTTGGACCAACGGCCAGGCCGAGCGAATGAACCGCACGATCAAGGACGCCACGGTCAAGGTCTACCACTACGACGACCTGCAAAGCCTGAAGACCCATGTTCTGGCCTTCGTCACCACCTACAACTTCGCCAAGCACCTGAAGGCTCTGCGCTGGCGAACGCCCTACCAGGTCATCTGTGAGGCATAGACCAAAGACCCATCAATCTTCAAAATCAACCCGCACCACCTCATTCCGGGACCACACACCCGAGCAGGCGCAGTGTGTTGACCGCATTGAAGGACTGCGAACCACCCGACACCTGCATCACCGCAAGCGTGCGGCCCTGGGTCGGGCGCATCCCGCCCATCTCCAACGGTAAGTGGTCGATCTGGGTCTTCATGACACCCGTGATCTGGCCATGGCGCTCCGGGCTGCACCAGACTTGGCCCTCCGACCAAAACGCGAGCTCGCGTAGCTCCCGCACCGGCGGGTGATCGTCGCCCTTTATTTGATCTGGCAGCGGCAGGTCGGACGGATCGAAGACGCGTGTCTCGGCTCCGAACAGCGTCAGAAGCCGTGCGGCTTCCTCCACGGCAAGCCGCGAGAAGGAGCGCTCGCGCAGTGAGCCGTAGAGCAGCAGGATACGCGGGGGGGGGCCGAGTGGATCGGGTAGGTCGTCTGCGGGCCACCTCATCACGAATTCGGGCTTGAACGCAGGAAACGAAGATGGATCGGTCAGCTCACGCAATGGCATGAGGGCCTCCTACAACTTGGAGCGGGTTCAGCGCAGCTTGCGCGCCAGGATGAACATTGCCACCGCTGACAGCCCGGACAGGGCGACCAAGAGCAACGTGCTCGGTACCAGCCCGGCGCGCTCGAGCAACATGGCGAAGAGGAGCGGAGCGGCGGCCTTTACGATGAGGCCAGGTGCGGAGAGCTTGCCCAGCATCGCCCCGTAACCGGCGGGGCCAAAGAGCTTGAGCGGAACGGTTCCGCGCACGATCGAACTCAGGCCCATGCTGATGCCATAGGCGATCGCGAAGAGGCCTGCGAGCACGGCCGTCGTGCCGCCGATCATCAACAGGGCGAACCCGACTGGCATCAGCGCCGCGGAGGTCCAGGCCGTCGTGACGGGATCGATCGAGGTGCCGAACAGCATTTCGACCAAGCGCCCTGCAACCTGGGARGGACCAACCATGGCGCCGATACCTACGGCGACCGCAGCGCTCAGCCCCAGACCTTGCAGCAAGGCGAGCATATGGACCGACATCGCCGAAACCACGAAGCCTTGTAGCGAGAAGGCCAACGCCAGCAGGGCGAAGGCGCTGCGTCGGGCGTTCCCCTCAAGGTAGCCGACGATCGGGGCATCGGCGCTATTGGCCGTGGGTGAAGGGCTTGCCATACGGTGAACCGGGCCCGGAAGCAGCAAGAGGTGCAGCGGCGCGCACAGGGCGAACTGAACGACCGCGTAGATGCGGTAGATTTCGCGCCAGTTGAAGGAATTGAGCAGGGCCGTGGTCAGCGGCCAGAACAGCGTCGATGCGAATCCACCGATCAAGGTGAGCTGGCTGATTGCTCGTCTGGCTCCGGAGCCGCGGGCCTGCGTCAGCGCCGTGAACGCGGCATCGTAAAGCACGAGCGTCGAGACGACCTCCAGGGCGATCATCGCCGCGACGTAGCTGATCGGGCCCCCCGCCTCGGCCAGGGCCAAAAGCGAGAGCCCGGCAAGGATCGACCCGACAGTCATCATCGCGCGGGTGCCATAATGATCGATTAAGCGTCCCGCGATAGGTGCAACCAGGCCGCCGATCAGCAAGCCGATGGCGAAACCGCCATAGGTCCATTCAGCTGCCCAACCGAAGCTCTCCGTCATCTTCGGGGCCAGGACGGCGAAGGCATAGTAGAGGCCGCCGTAGCCTGCGACCTAGGTCGCGCCGAGCGCCGCGATCAGCGAAAGCCCGCGCCCGCCGGTCGGCGCGGGGATGGGCAGGGACAGGCTGGACATCAGGCTTCGGCCGTCTCGCGGGTGGTTTCGGTTGGGGTCGAAGAGCAGCCGCAGCCCGTCTTTCCGGATTGCTTCGCCTGCGCGTCATCGCCGCAGCAGGCTTCGACAGTGACGGGAGCCGGGCCGCCGMAGCAACTCGATGCCGCCGCTGACGGACCGCCGGGCGTCGCGCTGCAAACACCGGTCTCAGGCAAGACGAGCTCGACGCGCCGGGCGGCGGCGTGATCGCCTGCGAGTTCTGCCACGATCGAGCGGACCTGTTCATGTCCCGTCGCGAGCAGGAAGATCGGCGCTCGGCCGTAAGACTTCATGCCTGCGATGTAGAAACCAGACTCCGGATGGGCGAGCTCGGCGGCGCCATGCGGGCGGACCGTTCCGCAGGAATGAACGTTGGGATCGATCAGCGGCGCCAGGCTCGGCGGGGATTCAAGCGCGGGATCGAGCTCGACGCGCAGTTCGCGCAGGTGGCCCAGCTCCGGGCGGAAGCCGGTTGCCACGATGAGCTCGTCGACCATCACTGTCTGATTGCGCTCGTCGTCCGAGGCGAGCCGTAAGCCTGACTCATTGCGATCGATCCGATCCAGCCGGAAACCGTTCAGGGCGCGGATCCGGCCTTGCTTGACCAACTCGGCAATCCGCAGGCCAAGCTCGCCACGCGCCGACAGTTGGTCCGCCGCGCCGCCACCGAAGGCCTTCGCCAAGGCCGGGCCGCGATAGAGCCAGGTGATCTCCGTCGCGGGAGCAGTCGCCTGCAATTCCGCAAGCGCGACGAGGGTTCCGATGGCCGAGTGGCCGCCGCCGAGTACGGCGAGACGCTTGCCGGAATAGCGCGACCGCGCGGCGCCGAGGACATCGGGCATGCCGTAGGTGATGCATTCCGCAGCCTCAATCTCGCCTGACGCGGGGAGACCGCCGGCGCCAGCCGGGTTCGGCGAGAACCAGGTGCCCGAAGTGTCGATCACCGCGTCGGCCGTCAGCTTCGCGGTCGTCGCGCCGTCGCGATAGCGGATGAGGAACGGTGCCGCTTCGCGGCCGTTGGTCTTGACCTTGTCGAAGCCAGCCCGGGAGACCGAGATCACATCGGCGTTGAGCCTGATCCGATCGCGCAGGATCGTCTTCTCGGCGAGGGGAGAGACATAGAGCGTAACGAGGTCTCCGCCGGTCGGGTACCGATCCGGATCAGGTCGCGTCCAGCCGGATGCCTCAAGGAGACGCTCGGCCGCGCGATCGATGTTGAAGGCCCAGGGCGAGAACATCGGGACGTGGGCCCATTGCCGGATGGCGTGTCCTGCGGTCGGGCCGCGCTCCAAGATAATCGGGGAGAGGCCGCGCTCCAGGGCATGGGCCGCCGCGGCAAGGCCGACMGGACCGGCTCCAATAATTGCGACTGTCCTAACTGCCATCTTCACGTTCTCCCATTAAACCGGAAACATCGAAATATTGCGCCGCAAAAATCACGCGGCGCTTTGCTCGGAGGCGCAGGCGGCATCGGCGCAGCATTCGGCGACGAGGAACTGGACCAGCTCGTTCATGCGGTCGTAATTCGCCCTACAGATCAGTGTCGTGCCGTCACGCTCCTGGCTGACAAGGCCGACGATGATGAGCGCCTTCAGATGGTGCGAAAGCGTCGATGCGGCGATCTCCAGCCGCTGCTGGCATTGCCCCACGGACAAGCCGGAATGTCCGGCCCTGACCAGGAGGCGATAGAGCGACAGCCGGGTCGGGTTGCCCAGTGCCTCCAGCTTGGCCGCYGCATCTTGCGTATTCATCATGTCGGGGATCATGCGGTGGGTAAGTGGTCGAGTCAATCCATATTTCCGGAATTATAGAAATATGTAATGCGCCGCGCGCCACACCATAAGCACTCAAGGCGCACTGAGCGGCGTGCCTTAGCCTCGATAATCGACGGGAAAGCGGATGCTCGGCCCGGTAGAGCCATCGCCGGTGAGGAACTTGATCCCGTGGTGTTCCAGCACGTTCTGGACCGCGATGAACAGCTTCAGCGCGACCTTGTCAGATCCCGCCTCTAACCTGCTCAGGGAGGTGCGGCTGATCCCTGCTTCCTCGGCGACTTGCTCGGGACTTAGTCCCAAGCCAACGCGGGCCGCTTTCAGGAACCGTCCGGAAGTAAGCATTCCATTGAAAAAGCACAGGAAGATAGTGAAATCCAGCTTGTCAACAATTTGCCTAATAGGATTAAAATATGTCTTAAAAGACAAAAATTTGTCATTTCATGTAGATCTCGCGCTCCCGCGTTGATAGGCTCCTCCCGAATCGGTCGCAGCAAGGATTCGAAAGGAAGTGGGAATGGAAGCCTTCCTCATTGCCGGCTCGAATACCTATTCGGGTAGGACCACTGCCAGCCTCCTGCTGGCGCTCGGATTGAGCCAGCTCGGCTTGGACACACTTCATATCCAGGTCACCGCGAGCGGAGAGCAGCCAATCCTTCAAGGAGAGGCGGCCGCCCCCTTTGGGACGGCTTGGTTCGTGGCCAACGGACGCGCTCCGAACTTGGCTGAAATCAAGGATCGCATAGGCCAATCCCCGGCAACCGAGGCGATAGTCGTTGACCTGCCGGTGTCTATATTTGACCTAGGATGGATTGCCGATCCCGCCTTTCGAATCCTATTGCCGATGTCAACGGGATCCGCTGACGTCGAGCGGGTCGCTCGTGACTTCCATGAGATTGCTGGCGTATCCATGCCAACGGGTCTCGCGTTGCCATGGATTTTGCCGGTGGGCTGGCCATCGGCGATGCGTCAGTCTGACTACGACCCAATCCTTCGTCGCGTTACGCGACGTCTCCGGCTTCCGGCGCCAACGAGCGACCGTGTGATCCAACCAGGTGGAATTCCGTGGTTCGATTTCACGTCAGAGCCGCTCATCGTGGAAGGTCGAACTTCGCTGTCGTCGCTACGAGCGAAAGCCACGGAGGTGATCGCGTACGCAATGCTGAAGGCAACGGGCAGCGCGCTGTTGGAGTTCCCGCACGATGCGTGCTGGCCGGAGGGTATGTAGATGCTGGTGGGGGGCGGCGTTTCCCCGGAGGAGCGCGATACGCTTGGTCGAGAGGTCGAAAGACTTCGGCGGCTCGCGGACGACCTGGAAGCGGTGGCCGGCGGGACCTATACAACCGGTTCAAGCGCCCCGACCATTGATCGTTGGTGGGTGGGTACGCGAGCCGAGCGCTGCCTTATCGGTGAGGTTTCCGAACACCCCGAACTCCCCGGGATGGGTCGACCCATCGCTACCTCGGGCCTTTTCTTTCTCGACGCGCAGCAAGGTTGGGCGAGAACGCTATCCCGATGGTACCGACTTGGCATTCCGCGCGGCGCAAGGCTGGACGGCTGACCTTGGACACATCGCTCGCCCAACGCATTCGCGACGCCGCCCATTCGACAGAAAACTCGCACGACCGCCTACGCGAAGTCTTGGTCGAATTTGCCGCGGGACCATTGGAAGGCGGCCAGCCTCACCCCGCGCAGGGTGATCTAGCCGACCCGCGGATTGCAGCGACTTCCCCGGAGGAATTGACGGTCGTGATCTCCATAACGGATCTCGTCGATATCATAGAGATGGTCGCACGCCCCCGATCGTTCGGAGAGGCACTTCGAGATGCCGGGTTCGTTCCCGCGTCCGGAGCAACGCCGCCGCTCCGTTCGGGGCACGGTCGCAATCCACTCAGCCCGTACAAGACGAAGCCAACATGAGGATCACTAAGGCCATCTGCGGACAGGATGTCCAGATGCTGGAGTGCGGGTCTGGATGACGACAACCTGACAGCCATGCGCGTCCACGCTTCGGTCGAAGACGTCCGCTCGGAACTTCACCCTCAGCCTTTCGGCCAGATAACCGACCAAACGATCGCTGCCGATGCGGCCCCGCGCCGGCGGGGGGTTCGCTCGTGAACCTGCGTGGCAGCGCAGCACTCAAATGGCCACTGGCAATTGCGATCACGTGCTTGTGAAAGCCGGCTTGCCTATGCCTCCCCAGCACCTTTGCGAGGCGCGCAATCGCAGGGGAGGGCCGCGAATTCCACCCACTGGCCGCCTCCAGGAGCACGTTCTGGCCAATGTTTCTGCCGAAGGATTCGCCTACCAAATCGAAGGATTGAATCCGGCTATCCGGTATCATGGCGGTCGATTGGCYTGAGATTCAAATTCAACGATTCGAATGTTAAATATAGGATTCAACGGTAATTTGAGTTTGGCGAGCGAGCGCTTGCTGATTTGCCGGTTGTGGCTCTCATGATCTCTCATTTGCGCGCTTCCGTATGTCAATATGCTTGATACGCCGATTGACATTCGATTTTATCTGGCGGCTGGATCTTCACTGTCGGCGGACATTCCCGTATGGGGACAGGATCCCGGGATGAGCAAATCGAAGCGCCGCCAAGCCTCTGTTCAGCGACCGAATACGCGGTCCCCGCGCTCACGGCCGCAAAACCCGAATGCCGGTGATCGCAGCACGGGGATGCGCATGGTCACGCGATGGCTCGGACAACCTCCCTCCGCTCCCCATCCTCCGGGCCGAGATCTCGAGAGTCGAGCGCCACCTCGCCCTCGATCGCGAGCGCATCCTCCAGCGAGGTCGAAACGCAAGGGGTCAAATCCAGGAAGTCATCAACCGAGGAGAAGCGAAGGTAAGCAAGCACTCGTTAGCCCGCGCGTCCGCGCACCAGTAGCATTGTTCCCGACGCATCTCGACCGAGAGCCAAGCCGAGAGCGAGCTTCCTGTCCCGACCAACTGGAGCAAGGAAGAGCGAACTCGAATCGCCACGCGATCGAACAGGAGTTCGATCTATCGGCTGGCGGAAGCTTTCGGCGTCCCGGCTAGGGCCCTCCAATGTCCCGTCGCCGCTCCAACCCTGGACGCTATCTCGAGTGGCATGGCCGCAACCTTCGTGTCGTGGTGCGCGTGCCCCGAGACCTAACCACGGCCATCGGCAGGACCACGCTCAAGGAAAGCCTGAACACCGATAGCCTTGCGGCGGCCAACACCCTTAAATGGCCGGTCATTGCCTGTCTCCAGGCGCGCATCGTGCAGGCTCGAAGCGGTGGTGCCGCGCTCGGCACGGCCGATCAGATCAAGGAGGCCGTCCGCTATCGAGACCTACCCCGCACCGTGGACCGCACCTCGCCCGCTCTCGAACGCCACGAGGCGGACGTTGACACCCGGACCGCCGAAATCGCAAAGGCGCATGGCGACGGCGTCGCGCTGGCCTTCCACGACATCGCAACGGGCACCGTCACACCGATCGGCCCGCTCCTCGAGCCATGGCTGGATGAGATCGACGTGGCTCCGCGCACGGAGGAGGGTTACAGGCATGCGGTCCGCCGCTTTACCGAATGGGGAAGCGCCAATCTCCTGGCCATCCATGCTGAGGCCATAGATCGCCGACTCGCTGGGGAATTCGTGTCCGGAGTTCTCGCAAAAGTTGCGCGCGCCACCGCCAACAGGGACATTTCCGCCCTACACGGTTTCTGGGAATGGCTGGGGCAACGCGGTTACGTCACCGGCGACAATCCGTGGAGCCGCCAGCGGTTCTCCACCCGCGGCAAGCACGGGAAGGAATCCAAGCGGTCCATAACCAAGCGACCCTTCACGGATGAGGAAGTGGCGAGGCTCCTCGCCGGGATTGACGCGCAACCGCTGTCGGATATGTCCCGGGTCGCCGCCCTCTCAGGGATGCGGATTAACGAGATTGCAGAACTTCGGGCCGGCGATGTCGGCGGCGGCCTGATTACCGTCCGCAAAGGCAAGACCCCGGCCGGCGTTCGCAGCATCCCGATCCATCCCGATATTGCCGCGATCTTGAAGAAGAGGACGGACGGGAAGGCTGCGACCGACTACGTTTTCCATGAGCTTCCGACACCGCAAAACGCCGCGCGGAGCCGCGCCGCGCCCGCTGGCAAAGCCTTCATCCACATCCGCCGGAAATTGGGGGTGGACGAGCGCGCGGCAGGAGTCGGCCAATCGGCCGTCGACTTCCATTCATTCCGACGGTGGTTCGACCGCAAGGCCGTGGAGGCGTTCGCACGCGGCGCGAGAGGCTTTAAGCCTTGGACCATCGCTGAGGTGATGGGGCATTCGGCTAATGACCAACCGCTCCCCATGACCATGGGGCTCTATCCGGGACCCGCCTCGATGGAGGCGAAGCGGGCGTGCGTCGAGGCGGTACGGCTGCCGAAAGAGGTGTGTCGTCGGAGCCGCGCGCGCCTGCAG
>NZ_JBFTLD010000264.1:0-9336 GCF_056396265.1 Allobosea sp. 05T422_2
GCCAAGCGTCAGCCGCTTGTAGAGCACCTGGTCGTCACCGTCGTTGACGGTGTAATCCGGCTGCGAGAGATCGGGCGTGGTCCAGGTGCGGCCATAGATGACTGGGATGCGATCACCGGAACGCGGCTGGTTGCCTCCGCCGGAGACGCCGTAGACCGGCCGATTGTCCTCGGATTTGTTCGCCTTGGCCTGCGTGGCGCGCGAGAGCAAGTAACCGCCGCCCGCAAGCAGCGCAGCAGAGCCGGCAGCCCAGATCGCGCCGGCAACGCCTGTGCCACCGACCAGCGGCGCCAGCGCACCGATGGCCCAGAACTGGCCGACAGCCGCGAGCGCAATCGCCCCGACGAGCAGGCCGATGCTCGCGCCCTTGCCGGCCCGGCTGCCGCCGCCGGTGCCCGCCTGGCCGCCGCCCTGCGGCAGATAGGTGACGATGATCGTGTCGTGCGGGCCGAGCCAGGTATGGCACCAATGCTTGCGCAGCCGGACCGACATGTCGGTGACGGCGAGCAGGTGCTTCTTGCGATGCACGGAGACGATATGCGGGCGTGAGCGATCACCATGACGGCGCATGACGGTCGAAAGCCGGCGGCGACCGCGCGGCAGGGCGACCGGGGCGCCGGCAGGCTTCCCGTCGCAACGCTGGAAAAGGATCTGGGTCATTTCGGCAGGTAAAAGCTCAGATCGGCCCAGTTGCGGGCCTGCAGTTCGATTAGGGCCTCGAAGACGACGCCGTGCGGTGCATCGGTGTGCAGCACGCCGCCGCCGTCGAGATCGAGCCAGACGCCGGCATGGCAGGCGGCGCGTGAAGGGCCATTGCCCTTGCGGGTCATGAAGACGATCGCGCCATGCTCGGGCGCGTCGATCTCGCGATAACCGGGATAGCTATGGCGCAGCTCCATCATGTCGACGAGCTCGCGCATCCGCTCGGGCGCGACCAGGACGGGCGGCAGATGCCGTCCGAAGACGACGGCCTGGCACTGGCGCACAAGCTCCCAGCAATGCAGGCCGGTCGACTCGTAATCGCGGCCGATTGTTGCTGCGAGAAACTGCAGCGTGGCGGTGTCGGTCATTGTCATGAGGTCAGTTGCGCCCGGGCATGGAAAAGCCGCCCGAAGGCGGCCGAGGGACGGTTTGGTGGTCCGCGGGGGCGCTACTGCCCGTAGAGCGCGGGATAGAGCGGCAGGCTGTAGGTCTGCCGCGGGAAGGCCTGCAGCTCGATGTCCTCGTAATAGAGGTCACCGTTTGCCGAGACCGCGTTCAGGTTGACGTCGCTCATCTTGAGCCCGTCATAGACCTCGGGATTGTTCGGGTCGTTGGTCGAGTAGCAGCGATAGGTCACGGTCAGCTTCGCGCCCGAGACGATCGCGGCCCGCAGCGGCTCCTGTAGCTGGCGCGAGACGTTATCGACGCGGATTTTCGCCTTCGTCGTGCCGCCATCGCCCTGGCCGGGCCCGGTCCAGTTGAAGGCAACCACCGTGAACACCGCTGCCGGATTGCCCGCCACGGGCAGCGTCATCGTCTCGAAGACCCCAGGCACCCGATCGCCACACACGAAGCGCAACGGCTGCGGAAAGGTCGGGTGATCCAGTTCAAGCGTATGGAGCAGATCGCCCCGAACATCCGCGACGGCATAGGCCTCGGTCATCGCTACGGACAGCACCATGGCTCGCTCACAGATTGTAGACGATGAGGGTCAGCGAAACCCGGACGCGCCAGGCCACCGACAGGTCGGTTGAATACACGCCACCCTTGATCTGGCAGATCCGGGCGACGAATCCGCCCGGCCGCCAGACGGGCATGGTGAAGGGCAAGGTGCCCTGCCGCAGGTTCACCCGGACGAACTGCTCGAAAGCCTCCCATTGCGCCGGGCTGAGGGCCTCGCTGCGCCAGGGCATCTCTGTCGCACGCGGTCCGGGGCGGGGCCGCATGATCGGCGGGCCGCCTTCGGTTTCGCTCGAGAGCGGCGCAACAAAGCCCTGCCCGAGCTCCATGCCGTTGACGACCGGGCGCACCGGAACCTGCGATGGCCAAACAGCGACTGCCATGGCTCAGYCCTTCAGCTGGCGATTGGTTTGACGGGCACTGAGCGCCGGCGCCAAGGCTCCATGGCCGCGCACGACGTTGCCGGCGATGTTCTTCTCGATGGCGCTGATCATCACCGTCAGATCGCCGTTCGTATCCTGCTGCGGCACCGCCCGGACCTGGCCGGCCGCCGTGTTGTTGACGACGACTTTCATGCCGCCGCCGCCGGCGCGAATGCCGCTTGGAATGGTGGGAATATGCGGCGCCGCCATCCCGACCGCGCCGCCATTGGCGTAACCGCGACGAAGAGCCTCGAGGTTGCGAAGCCCCAGCCGTTTCACGGTCTGCTGGTCGAAGACATACTCGCCCTTATGGACGACACCGGCCGGCTCGTATTTGCCACCGGGGCCGGTATAGCCGCCGGCGTCAAAGCCCTTGAATCCTGACATCAACATGCCGAACAGGCCGCCAGCGGCGCCGTCAGCGCCCTTGGTGCCGAACACGCCGGCGAGCGGGCCCGAACCCATCAACGCCGCCTGCAGGGCAGCCTTGGCCAGAGACTTGGCGAGGTTCTTGACGACATCCTCGGCCTTCTCGCCGTTGATGATCAGATCCTCGAGCGCATCGGTCGCTGCGTCGCCGAGATAGCGTTGCGCCTCGCGCGAACCCTCCAGCGCCTTGGTGACCTCCTCGACCTTGACCTTTGCATTGGCATAGCCGGTCGAGGCTTCGTCGATCGCCTTCTTGAGCTCGGCCGTGACCGGGATGTTGGCTTTCTTCGCCGCCGTCTCCAGATCGAGCGCCGCCTTGGCCTTGGAGCGCTCGAAGGTCGATTTGCCGACGCTTTCTGCTTCTAGGTTCAGGGCTGCCGTGCGCTTCTGGATGGCGGCGAGCTCGCGCTCATAGGCGTCGAGGCTTTTCCTGGACGAGCCGCCGCCCTTGGCATCCTTCTCGCCGGGAACCTTGAAGTCCGCGAGTGAGATCGGCTTGATGTTCGGGCCGCCCATGCCGGCAGGACGTGACGGCGGCTGCGGGGCACCAGGCGAACCGATGCCGACGGGGATGTTGCCGAAATCACCGGCATCGCGACCGGCCTGGATGAAGCGTTCGCGCTCCGCCGCATCGCGAGCGGCCTTGGCCGAGGGGTTCTGCGCGCCCTGATCGAGCCTGCGCAGCTGCTCCTCGATGCCGGCGCGCTCCGGGCCGATGGCCCCGCGCAGCTTCGCCTCGAGGATCGTGCGTTGCGTCCGGACGGTGTCGGCCTGCGCCGATGTGAGCGCATTGGAGATGGCCGTGCCGGATTGCGCGGCCAGGTCGGAAATCGACTTTAGCAGGGCGCCGATCTTGAGCGTCGCTGCCGTCGCGGCTTCACCTATCCCGGCGACGCTGCCGGCGACATGATCCAGCCCCTGCGCGAGGGCGGGCGTGACCCCGATCGCATCGTTGAACTTGCCGACCGCGAGCGTGAACTCGTTTTTCAGGCGCTGCATCGCCTGTTCGGTCGTCAACGTGGCGCCGGCGAGTTTCTCCTCGAGGAGGGGTGCGCCCGCCTGAATGGCCCGGAAGAAGGCTTCCGAGGAAACCTTGCCGTCCTTGACCAGTCCGGTCAGCTTCGAAACATCGCCGCCGGCTTCCTTCATGCCGGCCGCTGCCGCCTGAAGCAGCGGATACATGCCGTCGAGGAGCGAATTGTACTCCTCGGCCTGGACCTTGCCGCCGGAGAGCGACTGGCCGAGCTGCAGCAGCGCGCCGGAAGCTTCCGTCGCCGAGGTGCCGGAGACCCGCAGGGACTGCGCAACGATATCGGTCAGCCCCAGCAGATCGCCGGATGTCGCCTTCAGCGTTGTCTGCGCCTGGCTGACACGGCCATAGAGCTGCGCCAGCGCCTCGAGCGGGACGGCGTTGCGCTGGGCCGAGGCGAAGAGTTGATCGAGCACGCCGGGCAAAGCGCCGCTGGAGACGCCCGCCACCTTCAGCGAGTTGACGATCCGGGTGTATTCGTCCGCCGTCTTGCGAAACTCGTTCAGGCTGAGTCCCGCACCGAGCGCGCCCAAGGCCTGCTTGGCCCGGCTGCCGATCGCGCCAAAGGCGTTCTCGATCGACTTGCCGCGCGCCGAGATCTCGCGCTCGGCATCGCCCAGCGCCTTGGCGACGACAGAGCGCGAGCGCCCCATCTCGCGCTCGAATTTCTTGACGCTCGCCTCGAGGGCGACCGTCAGCCGTTCGATTTCAGTTGCCATGATCCACGCTTGCCAGAGCCCAGAGACTGTTTTCCTCGGCCTGGTTCAGGCCTTCCTTGGACGGGTCGCTATTCGCCCTGACCCAGCCGTCGACCAGATCGCCGAACTGCCAGAGCGTCATCCCGCGGAGATCGGCGGCGCCGATGCCGATGGCGCCGGCGGTTCCGTAATAGGTGCCGAAGGCAAGGCGTCCGTCGGGGAGTTCGGGCGCCTCGTTCTGGGCCTTCGGCCGCTGCCTTTTCCCGGCTGCTCTTCCGGCGCGCCGGCGAGCGCCGCCATGACGACGAGCTTGGCGAGCGCCGCGTTCGCCAGCCAATCGGGCCGCTGCTCGACATAGCGGCGCACCAGGTTGAGCGCGTCAGGGGGCTTCATGGCGCCGCCGATCAGGCCGAGCCGCAGGGTCTGCGTCACGTCCTGCACGTGCCACTCGCCGGCGATCAGCCGGCCGAGCAGCACGAAGGGACCGACCCCCGTCTTCTCCTGCAGCTCCTCGAGCTCGCCCATGGCGAGGCGGAAGCGATGGGTGCCGTCGCCGAAGTCGAGATCGACGGCCCCGTTGCGGTTCTCGCCAGCCATCAGGGCGCGATCGTCCACGGCACGGCGCCGTCGCTCTGCAGCGAGATCTGGACGGTGACACGCCCCTCTTCAGGAGCAGATGGCGAGAAGGTCCCAATGTGGAACTTGCCCTGCCAGTGCCCAACCTTGGCGTTGTTGCGCCAGAGCTCGACCCGCACATTCTTCGAGTCGTCGGAATCGAAAAATGCCTGCCAGATCGGCAGGGCCGAGGCATCGAGCACGCCGCTGCCCTCGATCGAGGCGCTCTTCGAGGTGACGTCGCGCTCGGTCCAGGGCGCCGCGTCTTCATCGGTGCAGTCGGGAACGTTGGTTTCGCCGAGCGCCTTGCTCAGCGAGAACGAGCGCTCCAGCAGGCCGCACGGCGCTGCGAAGTCCTCGGTCGGCGTAGTGCCATCGCCGAGCAGAACGCGAAGGCCGGAGCGGCGGAAGGTCTGAGCCTGTGCCATGGCAATTCCTCATGAAAATGCCGCCAGAAGGCGGCGGGGGCATCGGTTGCGGAAAGGGCCGGCCTAGTCTTCGTCGACCAGGGCGCGGAAGCGGACCACGGCCCGGCGCGTGACGCCGTCGGGCTCCTGGAAATAGAGCGTGCCGCTATAGGAGATCTCGAYGTCGCCGAGCCCGGCTATCGCTGGCCGGGCTCGGCGCAGGACACGGGCCACCGCGCCGGCCATCGCCGCGATCTCGTCGCGCGCCGGCGCGATGCTGACGCACTGGATCTCGAAATCGACGTCGGCGGCATCGAGGCATTCCGTCCCGGCCTCGGTCTGGGACCAGCCCGAAGGAAACAGATAGGGCGGCTGCGTCCCCTGGGGGATGCGATCGAGGATGCCGCCGGGCACCAGGTCGCGCAGCGGCTGATCGGCATCGAGCAGGGCGACGATCGCCATCTGCAGGGGCAGGGTTGCCTCGATCATTTGCCGACAACCTCGCGCACCGCCTTTGTCGTGGCGCGGCTGATCCGCGACTTCATGCGTCGCCTCGTCGCCCGATAGGCCGGGAAGAAGAACGCTTCCGGTGCCGTGCCCGGGTGCTGGCTGCCTTCGAACTGGCCGCCGTTGAGATGCGGCGCCGTGCCGAACTCGACGAGATGGGCATAGCGCACGGCGCTGTTGCCGGCCGAGATGATGACCGTGAGATCCGGATCGCCGCCCTCCGCGCCGCTCGACAGCGAGGCATGAGCGACCTTGCCGCCGCCCCATGTCTGCGCGATCGAATCCCGCAGCTTGCCGGTCTTTTTCGGGGCAAGCCGCCGCATCTCATCGGTCATTTCGTCGGCGCCTTGCGCGAGGGCCTGTTTGATCGCGGAGCGCACCGCTGCCGGCATTGCGGCCATTTTCCGCAGCAGGCTTTCCCGCTTGCTGAACTTCGCCATGGCTGTCGTCTTTCAGGCGAACGGCCCGGCCGGCGGCAACAGCCGCAGCGGCGCAAGGCGTGGTGACGAGGAGGGTAAAGCCGGCCTTGTAGGCCCGCAGGTAGCGCCCGGCGTATGCGGGCGGATACCAGTCGAAATCGGCGGTGAAGGTGACGCGGGGCATTAGAGAGCCCAGGCGCGACGACCGGCGGGGACACGCACCCGGGGCTTCCAGCCGGCCGACATGAATGCGTGCCCCATGGTGATGACCGAGAAGCGTATCGCATCCCGATCGAACTGGTCTCCAGAATGCGCCGCGGCGGCGAGAGCAATCTTGACGTTTGTAATGAGCAGTCGCTTCGCCTCGCGGCGGGCGAGCATTGCATTCTCGCGGCTCATGTCGGCGAACCCTCCTCGAGGAGAAACTCGATTTCCCGATTATCCGGGGTCGGCGCGATCGAGAGGATCTGGCAGACCCTGCCTGCAAAGGCGCCGGCGACGAAGACGATGCGATCGGCAGCCGTCACAGCGGCGGTCACGGGCCAGCGCAGGGCGGTGAGCGTTCCAACCGAGGTGCTTTCCGGTTGGCCAGCCGCGACCTTCTCGCCGCCGAATTTCGGGCGAAACCCGGCCCAGCACTCGACATGCATCGACCAGCCCTGTTCGACATTGCCGGAGGTCGATTTCGGCCCCGTGGCGCGCCGCTCGAAGCGGACGCGGTGAGTGCGCTGGCCAGCCGACTGCATCAGATGAAAACCCGGCGATAGGGCGAGATCAGCCGATCGACGGTCGGTGTCATTGGCACGGCATTGGCCGTGGCAAGCGCCGCCGTTTCGGGAAAGCGATACATGTCGCCGATCAGCAGCAGCATCGCCGCGCGCAGCGGGCCGGGAACATCCTGGCCGTCGGCGCCATAGCCAACCTTGAACGTGACCGAGACTGCATCCGGCGCGCAATCCAGCGTGGGCAGCGCGAGGGATGCCGGCAGCAGCACGTAAGGGTCGCTGCCTTCGGCGAGCAGGCGATAGGCCGCCGGCGGAACGATCTGCTTCGCGCCCGACGCATCGCGATAGGCGAGCTCGTCGATCTCCGTGACCGGGGCCAGCGGCAGGCGGAGCGACCGCGATGCGGGCCAGAAGGGAAAGTCCTGCCGCCAGGTCTGCGTGACCAGCGCCCGGCCGAGAATGCCGGCATAGCCGTCGAGATGCGCCGTCGCGGCGGCGATAGCGATCTCGATGCGGCTATCGTCGATGTCATGATCGACACGGCAATGCGCCTTCGCCTCGGCAAGCGAGATGGGAGGCAGAACCGGCGGCGTCAGCAGAACTGGCGGCAGGATGCGCATCGGTCAGGCCTTGGCCTTGCCGCCGGCCTTGTTCGCGTCGGCTGCGCCCTCGGCCTTGTTGGCCGGCGCAGTTTCTGCCTTGTTGGCAGCATCCCGCTCAGCCTTCGCCGCGGCGATCTCGGCCGCAATCTCGGCAAGTTCGATGTCGGCCTGCGAACGCGTTTCCCTGACCTTGACCGCAAGAGCCTGAATCTCGGCCTCGGCCGCAGTCCTGACCTCAGCCGTCTTTTGCGTGATGACGCCGATATCGGTTGCAGCGGCCTCGCGCGCTGCGGCAAGCTTCTTCGCGATGTCAGAGAGCTCTTCGGCGGCGCGATCCTTTGCGGCTGCGATCGGGTCTTTCGGCGGGCCAGCTGGCTTCCTACCAGTCAGCACCAGCACCTTCAGATCGACCAGGTGCTTGGCCTCGACCTCGTCGAGCTCGCGGTCGTCACCGACGCCATAGGGCTTTTCGCCATGGTGCTCGCGGAGCACCTCGTAAACTTTCAGGGCCATGGTGGTTCTCCGCCTGGACGGGAGGAGGGCCGGCGGAATTGCCGGCCCTGATGATGCAGCCTGAGTGGGGCCGATCAGGTCACGCGGCCGAAATCGCCGTAGATGAAGGCTTCGGGACGATAGACCGCGAGCGCCAGGCGCTCCTCGCCGAGGATCGTGACGAGGTTCTTGGTGAAGTCGTCGTTCTCGTAACCGGCCTCGACGCGACTATCCCAGCGGTCAAAGAGCTGAGCGCCGAGACGGAAGGCACCGGTCAGGAACTTGTCGACCGAGATCGCCTGCGTCTGGACAACGGGCAGGTTCCAGAGCGTCGGCGAGAGCGTGCCTTGCGGGTTGCCGATCAGATAGCGGCCTTCGCCATCCTTCATCGTCTCGATCCAAGCCCAATCGATCGGGTTCATGATGTGGCCGGTCGCCGGATACTCGGCCAGGATGGCCTGCAGCATGGCAAGGCGGATCAGGTCGATCGAAGTCGGCGACGTCAGCGTGATCGGCGCCGCGAACGCCGTGGCCTGAGGGATGATCCCGAGCAGGTTCTGGCCGGTACCGTCACCGTTGAGGAGCTGCTGCTCTTCCTTGAACTCCAGCCCGTAGAGCAGACGCTGATCGATGATCGAGCGCAGCTGCGGGATGTCAGACAGGACCTGCTTGGAGGCCTTCATCCAGTGCGCGATGACCTTGGCCGAGGTGCTCACCGGCGCCAGCTTGATATCGGAAGACGGCTTTGCCGCGCCTTCCGCAACCATGCCGGCATTGTTCGTGAAGCCGGTTTCCTTGATGTACTCCAGCGTCGAGCCATCCATCCGGCCGGGCGAGATCAGATCGCGGACTGTCATGCGGCGCTGCGGCAGCGGCATGATGCCGGGCAGGCGGGTGCGTTCGATCGCGGCACCGACGGCGCCAGCGGTGTCCGTGGTCGCCGACGTCAGTGTCGCCTTGATCCGGACGTCACCGGCGCGTGCGGATTTCGAGAAGCCGGCCTCTTGAAAGGCCTTGAAGCCGTCGGAGTCGACGAGCTGCTCGCCGATCGATTTCACCTCGTCGTCGCCGCCGCCCTTGTCGCGCTTGGCAAGCTTCTGCTGCAGCTCCGCGAGCTGCTCGTTCAGGCCATTGAACTTGAGCAGCGCCTCGTCTGCGGTTTCCTTGGTCCTGCTGGCGAGCTTGCCGCTTTCCTTGGCCTCCGAGACCGCGCTCTCCGCGACTTCCTTGACCTTGTCGAGGGCCTTATCGACCATCTTCTTGACTTCGGCCGCGAGCTCATCGACGGACTTTCCTTCGAGGCCGCCGCCATCGGGCTTTTCGAAGGC
>NZ_JBFTLD010000265.1:0-9313 GCF_056396265.1 Allobosea sp. 05T422_2
GCGGATAAACGCCGCCCCGGAGTGGCATTAGGGTTTGATTCATCATTTTCGGCTTTCCTCCCGCCGTTGGAAACCTTGGGGCCCATGCCATGTCGACTGTCCTGAGCGGCGCAAGCTCCGTCCGCAGTCGCCGCAGGGCGCTGGCGATGGCGATGGCAGCATCTGGCCTGCTTCTGCTGGCAGCAGCGACGACGGTCCGAGCCGCTCCCGAACCGCCCCGGCCGGAGACCGTGGTCGTCACCGTCGATCACGCCAAGCTCGTTCGGCTGCCGGAGAGGGCGCAGACAGTCATCATCGGCAATCCGAGCATCGCCGATGTCTCGATCCAGAAGAACGGGGTGATGGTGGTCACCGGCAAGAGCTTCGGCGTCACCAACCTGATCGCGCTCGATGCCGGCGGTGGCCTCTTGGCGGAATCGCTCGTGCGCGTGAGCGCGGCCGCGGATTCGATCCTCACGGTACAGCGCGGGATGGAACGCGAGAGCTATTCCTGCACACCGACCTGCCAGCCCGCGATCCAACTCGGCGACGCCAATCGCTATTTCGGCGAGATCGGCGGACAAACGACGCGCCGCAACGCGATGGCAGGCGGCAGCGATAAGTGAGCGCCCCAAGCCGCGCGAACAAGATGAACCGCTTACTAACGCGGGCCGCGTCGAGGCACCGTTCCTCCTAACAGATCGGAAATCCTCTTCGGTTAGGATGCGCTTCGGCTGGTGGGCATCCCCGCTTCCACCCGCGCGAAGCCATGCTGGTCCCGCCGTTTCTGACGCGTGACCGCTGCGACATCGGGTTGTTCGAGCATGATGGCTCTAGATACCAAGCTGAGCTACCCGCCGGCCGCGCGGCGCAGCCGGCAGTTCTGGCGCGCGCTCCGACGTTTTGACGATGATCAGGCGGGCGCATCTGCCGTGGAGTTCGGGCTGATCGCAGCCCCGTTCCTCCTGATGATGTTCGCCATCATCGAAACGGCGTTGGTATTCTTGACTAGTCAGGTTCTCGAGGAAGCGGTTACGCAAACAGCTCGCAGCCTGCTGACCGGAGAGGCGGTCACAAAATATAAAGATGGCAACCCCGGCAAGAACGCCGAACAATTCAAGAAAGATATCTGTAGTAACGCAGGCGCACTGGTCAATTGCGATAACCTAATTATCGACATTCAAAACTTCGTAACTTTCTCTGAAGGAGACGATAAAACAATTAGTCCCATCAAGAAAGATGCCGTATCAAACGAAAATTCGATCGATACGAGCGGATGGGGTTTCAATCAACCTAAACCCAAGCAAATCGTGGTGGTTCGCGCGCTACTAAAATATCCAGTTCTTCTTGCCGACTGGAATAGCGCACTCGTAACGGTCAAGCCTAACACACGCGCTATCATCGCGACGACCGCATTCCGTGCGGAGCCCTTCATCGTTCCAGCAACGAGCCCCGGTTCATGAAGAGATACTTCTCGATACAGCAAAACCGGGCAGCGTTGCTGCTTCTAAGCCAACGGGTTTGGCGCGATCAGCAAGGGGCCGCCCTGATCGAGTTCGCCTTCGTTCTTCCAATCATGCTGCTAATCTATTTCGGCATAGCCGAAGTGGCCAAGGGCGTCATGATCGACCGGAAGGTGACATCGCTCAACAGGGCTCTGGCCGACCTTACGTCGCAGGTCGACTCCATTGCTACGGCTGACATGACCGATATCTTCAAAGCGGCCAGGTTGATCATGAAGCCGTTCAACGATGCCGCGCCCCAAATGATTGTTGCCAGTATCGTTACCGATGGAGCGGGGGTTGCGAAGGTMTGTTGGAGCGATGCGAGCAATGGTGCGAAAGCGCTAAAGCCGGGCGACGGCTTCACGTTGCCATCGGCCCTTCGCACACCCAATACATCCTTCATTCTGGCGAGAACGTCGTACACCTTCACTCCAACCATCGGTTACGTCTTGACCGGGCCGATCGCGATCAACAGCACTGACCTTTTCATGCGCCCGCGGCTGGGTAAGCCCGGCGGCAAGAACAAGATCGAGCAGGTCGAGCGGGTCGGCGTGCCGATGTGCCCGGCCCCCTGACCGGGGACCGGGCCCAGATAATCTCAGATCGTCTGATTATAGGCGCCCACTTCCGGGTTCTCGCGCAGCACGCCGTCGATGGCGGCAAACATCTCGCGCATGCGTGCTTCAGAGACCGGGCTTTCGCAGACGACGACGAGCTCCGGCTTGTTTGAGGAGGCGCGGACCAGTCCCCAGGTGCCATCCTCGTTGACGACGCGGACGCCGTTGACGGTGATCACGTCGCGGATCTTCTGGCCGGCGATGGTTTCGCCCTTGGTGTGCATGGCCTCGATCCGCTTCGTCACGCGGTCACTGACCTCGTATTTGATCTCGTCGGCGCATTTGGCTGCCATGGTCGGCGTGCCCCAGGTCTTGGGAACGGCGGCATAGAGTTCCGCCATCGACTTGTCCGGGTTGCGGTCGAGCATGTCGATGACGGCCAGCGCCGTGACGACACCATCGTCATAGCCGCGCCCGACCGGCGCGTTGAAGAAGAAATGGCCCGACTTCTCGAACCCCGCCAGCGCATTGAGATCGCGGACGCGGCGCTTGATGTAGGAATGGCCGGTCTTCCAGTAATCGGTCTTCACACCGAGCTTCTGCAGCTCGGGGTCGGTGATGAAGAGACCGGTCGATTTCACGTCGACGACGAACTGCGCTCCCGGATGCAGCCTGCCGAGGTCGCGCGCCAGCATCACGCCGATCTTGTCGGCGAAGATCTCCTCGCCGTGATTGTCGACCACGCCACAGCGGTCGCCGTCGCCGTCGAAGCCGAGCGCAACATCAGCGCCATGCTGCTTCACGGCATCCGCCATGGCATGCAGCATCTTCATGTCTTCGGGGTTGGGATTGTAACGCGGGAAGGAGTGGTCGAGCTCGGCATCCATCGGGATGACCTCGCAGCCGATCGCCTCCAGGATCTGCGGGGCGAAGGCGCCAGCCGTGCCGTTGCCGCAAGCCGCGATGACCTTGAGCTTGCGCGTGATCTTCGGCCGGTTGGTCAGGTCCTTGATGTAGACGGACGGGAAATCGGGAACGAAGACATAGGAGCCGCCACCCGACAGCTCGAAATCGGCCGCGAGCACGATGTCGCGCAGCTGGCCCATTTCGTCGGGGCCGAAGGTGACGGGGCGCTGCGCGCCCATCTTCACGCCGGTCCAGCCATTGTCGTTATGCGAGGCCGTGACCATCGCAACGCAGGGAACGTCGAGCGCGAACTGGGCGAAATACGCCATCGGCGACATGGCGAGGCCGATATCATGGACCTTGCAGCCCGCCGCCATCAGGCCGGTGACCAGCGCCATCTTGATCGACGACKAGTAGCCCCGGAAATCATGGCCGGTGACGATCTCGGGCTTGATGCCCATGCGCTTGATCAGCGTGCCGAGGCCCATGCCGACGGCCTGCACGCCCATCAGGTTTAGTTCCTTGCCGAAGAACCAGCGCGCATCATACTCGCGGAACCCCGTCGGCTTCACCATCGGCAGGGATTCATACTCGAAGGTATTCGGGAACAGCTCAGGCAGTGGCTTCGGGAACATCAAGGCATCCATTGCAAGGGAACATGCAGGGCGAACGAAGCATCAAGCCACATGAATGCAGCCTGACCGTGACACGGCAGCGACGCCGTCTTGACGGACACTTGGCATAGCGGATCGCGGCCGATTAGGAAACGCCGGAGACCGCCTAACCGCGCAGGATCATGCGACCGGTCTGGACCTCGTAGCCCTTGAGCTTGCTTAGAAAAGAGGTTCCAAGCAGGCTGACGGACAGCGCCCCAGCGGGCAACACCATGGCCTCGACATTGCGCACGATAATAGCACCGAGTCTGACTTCGCGCAGGTTCACCCGGGCGCCCCGTACGACGCCGTTGGCCGTTCGCAGCGTGACCTTGTAGTCGGAGGATGCGGGGCGGATGCCGAGCCCCAGGGCATCGCTCTCCGTCAACGCGATGAAACTCGCACCGGTATCGACCAGCATCCTGACGCGGTAATTGTCGATGGTCGGATGGACCATGTAGTGACCGCGAGAATCGGCCGCCACGGTGACCATCGGAGGCTCGCTCGATCGGGCGACTGGAGGCGGTGACGCGGGCGGTCGCGCGCCGGTCGCGACAGCCGCCGCGCGGGGCGTGTCATCATCCTCGACATAGCCTGCCAGACGCGTGCCGTATGACATCGCGCCGTAACCGACGGTAAAGGCTACTCCGAGTGCCCAGATGATGGGCCGTTGCGCCATCTGCTTTCAGTCTCCGCCACGTTCCGGGGATGCTGCACCTGGGACACTGCCGAAGAATGAACGGGAACGGGCGGATTGGCGGGTTCGGCCAAGCTCCGACCCGATGAATCCAAACAGACTTAACGTATCGTCATCCAAATTGGTGACATCTCAGAGGAAGCTGGCACCGGCCAGTGCCTCGATCTCCGGCCGGCGTGGCACGCTTGGTTGCGCACCGGACACCGTGCAGGCGAGCGAGCCGGCTGCGAGCCCGCGCTGAAGCGCGCTTGAAAAACCATAGCCGGCATCGAGCGCCGCCGCAAAGGCCCCGACGAAGCTGTCTCCGGCCGCGACCGTGTCGACAACCTCGACCTTCGGCGCTTCGAGGCGGCGCCGAACGCCGCCATGCCAACCGACGACGCCCTCGCCACCGAGCGTGACGACGCAGGCGATGCCGTGTTCGGCGTCGAGGCGCTGCGCGAAGGCGTCGGGCTCGCGTTCAGCCCAGCCCAATGCGCGGGCAAGTACCAGCGCCTCGTGCTCGTTGACGATCAGCATATCCAGGCAATCGAGCAATTCGGGAGCGGGCGATCCGGCCGGCGCCAGGTTCAGGATGACGCGCCCGCCGGCCTGCTTCGCCAGACGGGCCGCGATGATGCACTCCGTCTCCGGAACCTCGCGCTGCAGAAGCAGGATGTTGCGCTGGCCAAGCGACAGGTCGTGCAAGCCATCGGCCCTGGCCTGGGCATTCGCGCCGGCCGCCACCACAATCTGATTGGAGCCGGCGGCATCGACGGCGATGAAGGCGGCCCCCGTCGGTGCCTCGACCCGCTCGACCAGCGCGAGATCGACACCGTCGGCGGCCAGCAGGGACAGGGCGATCTCGGCAAAGGCATCGCGCCCGACAGCGCCGGCGAGCACCACCTCGGCGCCCGCCCGGCGGGCGGCAAGCGCCTGGTTGGCCCCCTTGCCGCCGGGATGCAGCGCATAGCCCGGGCCCATCACCGTCTCGCCTGCTCCCGGCAGGCGCTCGACCGGCGTGACAAGATCGACATTCAGGGACCCGAAGACGGTGATCACGCCAGCAGCCTCGCAGCCAGGCGTTTCACACCCGCAATGAAGGCATCTTCCGGCGGCGTGATCCGGAAAGGCAGGCCCGCGGCCTCGAACGCCGCTCCATAGCTCGCAGCCAGCGCTCCATCGGCCACGAGATGGACCGTGGTCGGGCGCCCAAACAGCGCCTGCGCGCCGGCAATCTCCTGACCAACCAGCAGCGCCGAGAGATAGGGCCCGACCGCGCCACCGTTCATCCGCCCCGCCAGCACCTCGGTACGCGCTGCAAAGGCTGCGTTGAGCAGCCCGGCAGGCCGTGCTGCCGCTGCAAAACCACGCTGGATCCCGATGCTTGCGTCGTCCCCCGACGGCTCTTCGGCAAGGCGCGCCAGAATCGAATGCTGACGCAGCAGGCCATAGATCTCTCCGGTCATGAAGCTGGCAAAGCGCGTGATCCTGTCGTCCCGCAACTCAGCCCATTTCGAATGGGTGCCGGGCAGGCAGGCGATGCCATCGGTGAGACCGAGTCCGACGATTAGCGTTTCCTCGCCGCGCATGACATCGAATGCGCCATCGTCCCAGGAGAGGCCGGGGAGCACGGTTGCGCGCGTTCCGTCCTCCAGCGTCACCGCGATGCCGGCATCTGCCAGCGCCTCGGTTGAGGCAGGGCAAGCAACGTAAGGCGCCTCGACCCAGCCATTGCGGCTGCCGACCATCCCTGCGAGCACRATCGCGGCATCCGGCCGCCTGCGGCGGAAATCACCGGCGATCGCCTCGAAAGCGGCCGGGAAACCTCCGGCCGGCACGGATTGGATGCCCTGATCCGCAATCCGCCGGTCCATCACGCGGCCGTCCTCGCCAATGAGGAAGGCGCGGGCACGGGTGGTGCCCCAGTCGAGCGCGATCAAGGGTTTSGGCATGGCRGGCTCCGGCACGGCATCGGTCATGGCCCTGCCTTGCCGCATCAGGCGCGGGCAAAGCAAAGCGTTGACCCGACTATCTCCTTGGCCCGCAAGCCGKGGTCAAGCCCGCGCATGCCGCACGGGCTCAGACGTCGAAGAACACCGTCTCGCCTTCGCCCTGCAGCCGGATGTCGAAATGGAAGACGCCGTCCGGGCCACGTTGCGCGATCAGCGTTTCACGCCGCTCATGCGGGACCAGCGCGAGCACTGCATCGGACGCATTGGCAGGGTCGTCCGAGAAATAGATGCGGGTCACCAGCCGGAGCAGGAGCCCGCGCGCGAAKACCGAGACGGCGAGATGCGGCGCCTGCCTCGTACCGTTTAGCCCCTCCACCGCGCCCGGCCGCACCGTCTCGAAGTGGAAAAAGCCTTCCGGCGACGTTTCCGCCCGGCCGAAACCTGTGAAGCCGGCATTGCCCCCGGCATTGTGATGCCCATCCGCATCGGCCTGCCAGACCTCGATCATGGCGTCCGGCACCGGCTCGCCATCGCCATCGAGGACATGGCCACGAATGGTGATGCGCTCGCCCGAGACGCCATCGGTCGCGATCCGCTCATTGGCCAGCTCCGAACCGCCATAGGCACGGGGCGTCAGCGCGTAAGCGTAGAAGGGGCCGACCGTCTGCGAGGGGGTGAGGCCCAGGGCGGGCTTGCGCTCAGTCATCATGCGGCTCCTCGAGCGGCGTCGCGTCGCGACCGCGCAGAACGATGTCGAACTGGTATCCCAGCGCCCATTCCGGTTCGGTCGTGTCGATGTTGAAGCGCGAGATCAGGCGCTCCCGTGCCTTCGCGTCCGGGATCGACTGGAAGATCGGGTCGTAGGCGAAAAGCGGATCGCCCGGGAAATACATCTGGGTGATCACGCGCGAGAGGAAGCTCGGCCCAAACAGCGAGAAATGGATATGCGCCGGGCGCCAGGCATTGTGATGGTTGCGCCAGGGATAGGCGCCGGGCTTGATGGTGACGAAGCGATAGCGCCCCTCCGCATCGGTCATGGCGCGGCCGGCCCCCGTGAAGTTCGGGTCGAGCGGCGCGGGATGCTGATCGCGCAGATGAACGTAGCGCCCGGCCGCGTTGGCTTGCCAGATCTCGACCAGGGTATGCGGCACCGGCCTGCCATCCTCGTCAAGCACCCGGCCCGTCACGATGATCCGCTCGCCGAGCGGCTCACCCTCATGCTGCAGGGTCAGGTCTGAATCGCCGGCTTGCACGGCGCTATGGCCGAACGCCGGACCGCTGATCTCCGACAGCGTATGCGGCAGCAGGATCAGGGGCTGCGAGGGCGCGCGCTTCAGCGTGCTCGTATAGGCCGGCGACGCGTTGAGCGGATGGGCCTTCAGGCCATCGCGTGGATAGATCAGGCTCATGCCGCTACTCCATGCGCTCGCTTGGTCCGGGCGTGCAGATCGCGCAGGATCTCGATCTCCTGCGCGGTCGGCGCCGGAGTTTCGACGAGTTCGCCAGCGAAACGCAAGGTCCAGCCGCAACCGGCCTGAACCTGATCCCGCGTCACGCCGGGATGCAGCGCAGTCACAGTCAGCTCGGCGGTMTCGGCATCGGGTTCCATGACGCAAAGATCGGTGATCACCTTGGTCGGCCCCTTCGTCTTGAGGCCGAGCCGCGCCCGGTCGCCATTGCCCTTGCCGTGGCCGAAGGATGTGATGAAGGGCAGCGTCTCGACGAAGGCCCGCGAGCCCATGGCCATCGTGATGAAGATCTCGCCACAATTGCTGGCGATCTCCGGCGCGCCGCCGCCGCCGGGAAGCCTCACCTTGGGCGCGGCATAGTCCCCGACGACCGTGGTGTTCAGATTGGCAAAGCGATCGATCTGCGCGCCGCCCAGGAAGCCGATAGTGATCCGGCCGCCCTGCAGCCAGTAGCGAAACATCTCGGGCACGCCGACCGTGGTCAGCGCGGTATCACAGAGCTCCCCGTCGCCGATCGAGAGCGGCAGCACGGAGGGGCGGGTCGAGAGCGTACCGGATTCGTAGATCAGCGTGATCTTCGGGGCATGTGTCAGGCGCGCCAGGTTGCACGCGGCCGAGGGCGCGCCGATGCCGACGAAGCAGACGCCGTCATTGGTCAGCAGGCGGGCGGCCGCGATGCTCATCATCTCGGTGGGCGTGTGGCTGATGGGAGTATGACTCATGGCGCTGATCCTCACGCGGCCTGCCGAGCAAGGCCGGCATGGTGGGCAAACACCTCCGGCCCCTGCTCCAGGACATTTGCCTTCATCCAGGCCATGAATGTGTCACGCTCCCGGGAGATCTTGTCCCAGGCAATGTAGAAATCATTGGCGCGCTTGTAATAACCCTGGGCGTAGGACGGGTAGGCGCCGCCCGGCACCTTGGCGATGGCGGTCACCACCCAGGACGGCAGGATAACGGCATTGGCATTGCGTGGGCCAAAGTCCTCGACGATCTCCTCGACGGTAACCAGCGAACGCCTGGCCGCCAGCACGACCTCCTTCTGCACGCCGACGATGCCCTCGAGCAAGACATTGCCCTCGCGGTCCGCCTTCAGCGCATGAACGACAGCGGCGTCGGGCCGAATGGCGGGAACCGTCGCCAGGACTTCCCCGGTATAGGGGCAGGTAACGGATTTGATCCGGGGATTGACCTTGGGCAGGTCGACGCCCTTGTAGCCGCGAAACACTGCGAAGGGCAGGTTGGCGGCGCCGGCCTCATAGGCATTGGCCATGGCGGCGTGGCTGTGCTCTTCAAGCTCAAGCTTGTGCGGCCAGCCATTCTCGACCGCATCGCGCAGGCGATGCAGCGAGCCGACGCCAGGGTTGCCGCCCCAGGAGAAGACCAGCTTTTCGGCGCAGCCCATCCCGATCATCTGATCGTAGATCAGGTCGGGCGTCATGCGGATCAGCGTCAGTCGCGTGCGGCCCTGACGGATCACCTCATGCCCGGCAGCATGCGGGATGAGATGAGTGAAGCCTTCCATCGCGATGGAGCAGCCGTCACGCACCACCGCCTCGATTCCCTCGGCGAGGGAGACGAACTCAGCCACCTTGACATCTCCTCATTTTGTG
>NZ_JBFTLD010000266.1:0-9214 GCF_056396265.1 Allobosea sp. 05T422_2
CCTTCGATTTCGGGCCCTGGGGTGGGCCAGGACCATTCATGTACTGAAAGCGCTGTCGAATCTGAACTGAATAGACCCGAACTCCACGAAAGCTGATCGCCCGCACCCATTTGCGGGCCGGTGCATGCAATCGATCCGATATTCACGAAGGGCGCGTTGACGATGTCTACCTCATCTACAGTATTCGGTGCCGGACTTGCTTTCGCACTGTTCTCGTTCGCCGCGCAGGCTGCCGACCTGCCGTCGCGGCGGATCGAGCCTGCCATTCCCATGCCGCCTGCCTTCACATGGACCGGTTTCTATGTCGGTGCCCAGGCCGGCTGGGCGCAGACCAGAACCGAACTGACGCCGGGCGCCGTGATCGCCGGTCGGGCCGCCGTTGCTTCATTGCCGAGCCTGAACAGGGACGGCGCTACGGTCGGTCTGCTGGCGGGCTACAACTACCAGATCGGCCAACTTGTCCTCGGTGGCGAGATCGACGGCGCAGCCCTCATCACCGGCAAGCAGCGCTTCACCGCGCTGACCGGCGATTTCATCACCGCCCATACCAACTGGGCCGGCTCGGCCAGGCTACGCGTCGGTTATGCCTTCGACCGGTTCATGATCTACGCAACCGGCGGCCTCGCCTTGGCCGACGCCCAGTCGACGGTGACGGGCACGGGTTACTCCTATGGCGCAGGCGACAGCACCCGTCTTGGCTGGACGCTCGGCGCCGGCGCCGAATACGCCATCACGAACAACTGGATCGCTGGCCTGGAGTATCGGTACTCACAATTCCAGGAGGATACCTACACCTATCCGGTTAGCGTCGGCGGGCTCGGGATCGTCGGTTTCAAGCAGCAATTGAGCACCAACCAGGTTGTCGGGCGGCTGCTCTACAAGTTCTGACTCTCTCGACGACTTCCTCCGGGGCAGGCTGCGTGCCGGCCGTCGGAGATCCGTCCTCCCTCCAGTTCCGAAACGGGGCTACGACATGAAATATGCCATTTTCGGCTTGGGCGCCCTGGCTCTGGCCGCCGCCCTCGCCCCGACAGAGGCCAGCGCCGTGGTTTGCGCACGCGGGGTCGTCCGGGCTGGTTGTGCCGGGCCCAATGGTGCGGTMGCGGTGCGACGCCCGGTTGCCCCGCGCGCCGTGGTCGTCACGCCGGCGCGCCGCGGCTGTACGATCATCAACGGCCGGCGCGTGTGTCGCTGATAGCGCGCTGCTGCATGGGCGAACGGCGCTCGCGCTAGCGGGCGATCCGGCTTCKACCGCGCCCTGCCTCACGGCGCCAGGCCATGCCAAGCCTGGAGCCTGAAGGACCACGGTGAGCCTCCGGTCGTCCGACGATCAGATCGTGGGTGCCATCACAGTTTCGGGGGAAGCCCAGCACGTTCGAAGACCGGCACCGACTCCGTCCTGCCGGCCAGCGAGCCCCCCGTCGGCACATCTTCGGCTGCTTGCCGGACGGCCTCTTCGGATTCCGTCAAGCCGTCCGGCGTGTCGTTGGCATCGCTGCCTTCGTCATGGATATTGGTGCGGTCGCTGACGCGACGGCCCGTGGTAGCCGGGTCCGCCTCGATCGGACTTTCGGTCGGAGCGAGCGTTGCGCGCTCGTCCTCGAGCAGCGCAGGGTTTTCGCGGGGCTTTTGCATGGTTTCCTCCTGTCGGGGAGGAAGCCGCCGGGGCGGGATTTGTTCCGGAATGGGCTCGGCGCGTGGAGCGCAAGCATCGCAATTGCCGATCGCGGAGCCGCCGGAGTCGGTGCTCGGGCATCGTGGCCAACGAAGCCGCCGACCGCCCTCGCCGCAACCTAGGCGGGAGTATTCCGCCGGAAAATACGGCGCGGTGACGCCATTCGGGGGTAGCGAACGGCCCCTCGACACTTAGTGTGGGGCGGGGTGCACCGTCCAACAAGCCGGAGCCTTGCAATGACCATCACCATCACCGCCTTTGAACGCTCCCCCGATCGCGGCAGAGGGCTGGCGCGTGACATGCGCGTTCGCTGGGCGCTCGAAGAAGTGGAGCAGCGCTACGACGTTCGCCTGCTTTCCTTGCCCGCGATGAAGGAGCCCGCGCATCGTGCGCTTCATCCCTTCGGGCAGATCCCGACCTATCAAGACGGCGATCTCGTCCTGTTCGAGTCGGGAGCGATCGTTCTCCATATCGCGGAGAGTCACCCGGGCCTGCTGCCCGCCGATGCGAACGCCCGTGCGGGCGCGATCGCATGGATGTTCGCCGCGCTCGCCACGGTCGAGCCACCGATCGTCGAGCGCAGCATGGCGGTGCTCCTGGAACGCGACAAGCCCTGGTACGAGGCGCGCCTGCCTGGCCTCGAGGATCGGGTCCGTGTCCGGCTCGGCGAGCTTTCGCAGCGGCTTGGCGAGGCCGATTGGCTCGATGATGGGTTCAGCGCCGGCGACCTGATGATGGTGACGGTGCTGCGCCGGTTGCACGGCTCGGGCCTCCTCGAGGAATGTCCAAACCTCTCAGCCTATGTCGCCCGCGGCGAAGCCCGGCCCGCCTATCAGCGCGCCTTCGCGGATCAGCTGGCGGTCTTCACCGCCATCCAGCCGCCCGGCTGATGAAGACCCCGCGGCCGGTCGGTTCCCACATTGGCCGCTCCGGCCGGGACATTGGTGGGCCGGCCTCGGCCCCGCCGAAGATGTTGCGCTGCGACGCCATGGGGATGACGCAGATGCTGCGCATCATCCGCCATGACGCGTTCCTCGGGATTACAGCTGGGCGCGCGTCAATGCTGCAATCAGACAGGAGACGACCATGAAGATCGTGACCAGCCTGAGCTTCCAGGGCCAGTGCCGCGAGGCGTTCGAGTTCTACGCCAAGGTCCTGGGCGGAAAGATCACCGCCGCCATATCCTATGGCGACGCGCCTCCGGGCATGCCGATCGCGGACGAGAAGTTCAAGACCTGGCTGATGCATTGCTGGCTCGAGGTCGGCGACCAGGCCTTGATGGGCGCCGACATGGACGTCAAATGGGCTCCCAATATCGACAAGCCGAAGAACGGCTTCGACGTCACCCTGCACAGCGACGACAATGCCAAGGCAAAGGGCTGGTTCGAGCAATTGTCGGAAGGCGGCAAGGCCGTCATGCCGTTCAGCGAGACCTTCTGGTCGCCCGGCTTCGGCTCGCTCGTCGACAAGTTCGGCGTGCCCTGGATGATCAACACCATCCCATCGGCCGGCTGGAAGCCGCCGCAGGGCTGATCCTTCGGACGAGGCGACAGCCAGGACATGAGCGGAGACTTGGTGCCGGCCCGCGTCCGGGGACCTCCCCTGGTGCGGCCGGTGGTCATCTCACCCCTCTGACCCACTCCTCCAACACGCGTCTGATCGCCTGTTCCGCCGGCRCGTCRCGCGTGAAGGCCCACCATGTATGCGCGCCTTGCCAGAGGCTCGCCATCTGCCACCCGAGGCGTTCGCCCCGCGTCCGGTCGCTCGAGAGGCGGCGGCCGAGGATTTCGGCGAGGCGACGGCCCCAGGCCGCGCCGCGGCTGCGCAGCGCGGGATTGCGGATGTCTTCCCTCAGCAGCAGCAGGCCGTTGGTGGCGTCGCGTTCCGCGGTTTCGGACGGCATCAGCCGGATCAGAAGGTCGATCGCGCCCTCAGGCGTCGGCGGTGCCTCAGCGTCCGCCGCCTCGGTCTCCGCGTCGAGCCGGTCCCAGGCGTGCAGGAGAATAGCCTGAACCAGGGCCTCGCGATTGCCGTAGCGCTGCACCAGCGTCGCCGGGGAGAGGCCGCAGGTCTTCGCGGCGCGGGCGAAGGTGAGACCGTCGGGGCCCGTCTCCAGCATCGTCCCGAGAAGTGTCTCGAGAACCTGCTCGTCAGGGATCGTTTTGCGTCTTGCCATGGTAATATATAAACGTACGTTCGTTTATTATTCAACGGAGAAGCCGCCATGGCCAGGATTCTGGGATATATCGCCGCCAGCCTCGATGGGCGGATCGCCACCGAGGACGACAATCTCGACTGGCTGTTCAAATACGACGACATGAACCTCGGCGAGCACGACTACCGCAGCTTCCTCAAGCGCATGCGCACCGTGGTGATGGGGCGGAGCACCTATGATTTCGTAGCGGGAGACGCTTCCGCCTGGGCCTATGGGGACAAGCGCGTCATCGTCGTCACATCGCGGACGATCGACGATCCGAAGGGTCCGCTGGAGGTCCGCAGCGACGTCGATGCGCTGATCCACGAACTTCGCGGGCTGGACGACGGCGACGTCTGGATGCTGGGCGGCGGGCAGCTGCAGATGGCCTTCCTCGAGCGCGGCGCACTCGACGAGATCGAGATCTATGTCATCCCGGAAATGCTCGGTGGCGGCCGGCCGCTCTTTCCACTCACCGGCTTTCGGGCGAGCCCGACGCTCATCAGCGCGCAGGCGGTCGACAAGGGATGCGTGCGGCTGCACTACCGGTTCTAGACGCATCGCCGAGGCCAGATCGCAAGTTCCGATGCCCCTGCGGTCGGCCGGGAACCAGACGCTCTGGCAAGGGAGTCCGACGGCAGTCACAGCTGACACCGCTCCTTCTACATCGCCTTTCCGCAAAGGCGTTTTGCGCTGAATTGGCATGAGCGCGATCGTCCAACACGATGCAAATAGTGATGGAATCCTCGATGGCCATCTGATCGCGCTCTACAGAATAGGCCCCGGACAGAAGTCGGAGAGACCTGTCTAACCGCGTTCTGCGCGGGCTCGCGAAGTGCGCCGACACAGGCCGCAGCCTCGATCGAGACCCGCTATCATTCAAACGCATGATGAAGCGGTTCTAGTGGCATCCGATAAATGCCCCTAACCTTAGGCGGGGCTGGCCATGGTTTCGGAGTCATTTCAAGCACCGGCGTCAGGTCGAGAAAGCCGGAGTGATGCAAAGCGCGCCGGTGTTTCCATCGGGCAAAACGTCTCTGACTACACTTCGAATCGCGATTTTCTTCCTCTTCGTCAAGACGAACGCATGGGGAAGAACCCTGCCGGCGCACCCGCGGTCGCCCCCCTGGGCAGCGTCACCGGGACGGATAACCCTCCCATCCTGTTCCTGCYCCCGGGGTCGGTCGGTTACGGCCCGGGCCTGGCGGCCTTCGCCGCGGCCATGGGCAAGGTCACCCGGGTGGTCCCGATCAAATACCCCGGTCTGCGGATGATATTGAGCGGACAGAACACGCTCGCCGCCATGGCGGCCGACGCGATCCAGCAGATCGGCCGGGCCCAGCCCTCGGGCGATGTTCGCCTTCTCGGCCATTCGCTTGGTGGCGCCGTTGCTTACGAGGTCGCGCAGCGGCTGCTCAGCGCCGGACGGTCGGTCAGGTTCCTGGGATTGCTGGACACGAGCCTCGAGGGCGAACGAAGCAAGTATCGGGAGATCATCACCCGCACGTTCCATCGAATACGGACCAATCGCGTGGCGGCCTCCCGGATGGCCTGCCGCGCCCTTGCGAAGGGGACGGCCGCGATGGGCCACGAAGCGCGCCTGGCGGGGATGCTCGACCGCTATACCAAGGAGCAGTTCAATGCGACCTGCTTCAGAATCCAGCTGGAGCTGCAGGAGGTCTTGCGGGCCCGCGCCTTCTTCGCGTGGCTGGCCGAGCCGAAGCAGCAGCTGCCCCTGGCAGGCACGCTGTTCCGCTGCAAGCGGGAGGGAATGACGAGGGAGCTCGGCTGGGACAGCGCCCTGGCGGGCGTGGAGGTCATCCCGATCGCAGGCGGCCATCTCGACCTCGTCATGGAGCCCCATCTCTCGGCGAACCGCCCCCTGATCGAGCAGGCCGTGGCGCTGAGCTATTCGCCAGCCGCGTCCCACCTGCACGAGCGGAGATTGCCGACGTGACCGCGCCAGCACGACCTCTGGCCGCCGCCGAAGGCCGACCGTCTCGGGCGGGGTCGCAACTCCTTCCCCAGCGCTTTGGATCACGCCGTCCGATCGCGGCGCATCCGCCCAAACAGCAGGTTCTGAATTGAGCACGAGGCCAATGATGATCATCGAGAAGACAAGCGATATTTACACGGGGGCCATTCGCGCATTCCTGGCGGCAAATTTCTTCCTGGACGATGCAGATGATCTGGAGGCCAGCGCCTCGCTCCTCGAGCATGGCATCATGGATTCGACCGGGGTGCTCGAGGTTGTCGGCTTCATCGAGCACACATTCGGGATTACCGTCGAGGATAGCGAAATCCTGCCCAGGAACCTCGATTCCATCCAGGCGATCGCACATTTCGTCACCCGCAAGAAGAACGGGCAGTCGGCACTGGAGCTTTGAGCCGGAGCTCGGGCCGCCGCACGGCAGGGCCAGAGCGAGCGACCTCGTGCGGCCAGTCGGCATGCTCCCCCCGGCGAACTGGCCCATCCATGCGAAGCCGAGCAAGATGCTGGGGGCGATCGCCAGCCCCCCTGCGAGGCGCGCCAGCATTCAAAGCGATCTTGCAGGTCCCGCGCAATGTCGGGCGGAGCCGATGAGGCCGGGCGGGCAATGCACGGATCGGGCTCTTCAGGGCCCGATCCGTGCATTGCCCGCCCGCGCGGCCTCCACGACCTCGCGGATCGCATCGATCACGAGTTGCGGAGAATAGGCATAGATGTTGTGGCCGCTATTCGTGTTCGCGACGAGCCTGGCGTTGAGTGACGTTGCGAGCAAGGTCTGCGATGCCCTCCAGTCCGCGAAGGAGACGCCGCCGACCGGGTCGCGCTCCGGTGGGGAGGATGGCGGTTGCCATGGCTTGTCGCCGGCAAGCACGACGGCCGTCAGTTCCCGCAGTCGAGGGGCAGCCTCGATCTTGGCGAAGGCATCGAGGAGCATGATCGCTTCGGGAGCCGCCGGCGCGGACTGCCTGTTGAGCGCGTCCCATTTCGCCACATGCTTCGGGCTTGCCACCTCGCGCATCAGGGTGTCGCAGCGTCGACCATGACGAGCCCGCTCACCTCATCGGGCCAAGTCCGTGCAAAAAGCGTGGCGATCAGACCTCCGTAGGAATGGGGCACGAGCACGTAAGGGCGCGGTTCGCCCGCTGCCGTCAGCAGCCGATGGAGATCGTCAGCCGCCTGGTCGGCCGGATGCGGCTGGGCGACTGGCGTGGACTGATCCGGTCCGTCGAGCCTCACCCCTGGCCGGTCATAGGCGCAGACGCGGGTGAAGCGGGACACCATCGGAAAGACCGCCGACCCGCCCCTGCGAAGATTGCCCTTCCCCCAGGCCACGGCGTCATAATCGGCCTGGTGGGCCGGGTCGGCGGGATCGAGTGTCTCGCTCCAGTCGGCAGCGCCATTCCCCCTGCCCGAGATCAGCACGACCGTCGGCGATCCGGCGCCAGTGCATTCGAGATAGATCTTGCGGCCAGCGCCGATCGCAACCGAGCCGGAGAAATCTTCGGCAACCGACGCGTCGGCCGCGATGAGGATGAGCGCCGCGGCCAGAGAAAGGCACGAGCGGGATCGTGCTGCAGTGGGCATGACGATCTCCGGTCACTTCAATAGCCCTGCTGGATCGCGACGACGACGGCCGCCACATCGGCCCGGGCGGCGGAATAGTCCTGCAGCGATGGGAAGGGGATGTTGTTGACCATCAGGCTATAGACAAGCCGGCGCCCGCTCCTGGCGTCGATATATCCGGTCTGGGTGGTGGCAAGCGCGACAAGTTGCCCGGCAGCACTTCCGGCGACCATGTCGCCATCCTTGATCCGGACATGCGCGGCCGCCGGCGACCCCGCGCCGTTCAGTGCCTGCGAGCCGTCGACCCCGAGCACGGCCATGCCATCATGAAAAGCGCTGCCCCAGGGCGTGGTCGTGATGTCCCTGAGGAAGGTCGCGAGATCCGACGGCGTCGTCCGGCTGTTATGGCTGCTTCCGGCACCGTCGAAGACATAGGTTCCGGTTGACGACACGCCATGCCGGGCGAGCAGCTTCAGCACCTCGGCCAGCCCATCGCCGCAATCGGGACTTCCGGCCTTCACCGCGGCAAGACAGACCATGAGGTCGGCGCCGCGGTTGTAGCTCACCTTCAGGATCACCTTGACGAACTCGGACAGCGGCGGCGAGACATATTCCGCCACCCGGTTGGCTTCGCGATAGCCGCCCGCGTCGGGCAGCGGCCTGGCGGGGCCGAGCGCAGGCGCGGCGACCTTGACCCCCGCCCGCATGAGCGCCTCGATGAAGACCGTGCGCGCGAAAGCGGCAGGATCGGCGATCTGGGACACCGTCAGGATCGGTGGTCCGTCCGAAGCGATCTTTCCGCTGACCCGAACCACCCCGGCGCCCCGTGTCGTCACCTCAAGCGGCCCGGCCGTGCCGGCAACCGTGGTGACGTCGTTCTCGACGGTGATGGCAGCGCTCTTGGGACGCCAGTCGAGCTTAGGTTTCTCGCCGGGCTTCGTCGGCGTCACCATGATGTCGATGACGTTCTCGTTGACCCAGATCGGAGCGATCGGCCCGGACGAGAACCCCCGATAGGTCTCGAAGAGACGATCGTCGATCATCACATCGCCGGTGATTTCGCGGATACCCGCAGCCTTGACCTGCGCGGCCAGGGCATCGAGCGCCGCGAGCGGATCGCTGTTCCCGACATAGGCGCCGCCCGGGAAGCCGGTAGAGGTGGTGTTGTGGTCGACCTCCGGCAGGCTGTTGAAGCCAAGCTTGTCGTTGGGCTGCTCGCGGAGCCCGAAACTGAAATCACCGGACGCGACGAGGACGAGATCTCCGTCGAGCACGTCGCCCTTGAGGTTGCCGAGCCTGTAGACCGGTGTCCGGAAACGGTAGTCGGCGCCATAGCGGTCAAGGGCGGTCGCAACGCTGTAGGTCTTCATGACCGAGGCTGGCAGCAGCGACTTATTCCCAGCCTGATCGATCAACGTCTTGCCGGTAGCGAGATCGGCGAGGTGGATGCCCCAGCTCATATGGGCAAAGATCGGCTTGGCTCGGAGGCGCTCTATGGCCTGGGCAACAGAGGCAGGAACCTCTCCGGACACCCCCGCGGCGGGATCAGCGGTCGCTCCGCCCCCCGCCGACAGCACCGCCAGGAGCGCGATCGCGACATGTCTGATCACGGTCATTGCCTGTCCCTGCCTCGCCAGCCGCGCTGTTGCTTCATCATCCGCTTCGGCACCACTTTCTGGCGGCGCCAGTCGTCCATCCCGCCGTCCCGCCGCATCCGATCGACATGCACCGGAACGACTGCAATCCTAGATCGCCGTGCGTCCGTTCGGACGCAGGAGCGGCGATCTAGCTC
>NZ_JBFTLD010000267.1:0-9162 GCF_056396265.1 Allobosea sp. 05T422_2
CCCGCCCCACTGATCGGCCATGGCAGCGGCGATGCCGGGGAAGAAACGCGATCGTTCTTTCCAACGGTCAGGGCCGGGCGGCATCCGGTGAACTCTCGCCTGCCGACCCTCGACCACATCCGTCGGCAACAGCGGCGGAAGATTGCGCAGCCAGAGGCAGGTGCGTTTCACTTCGCCATGGCCGAACTGCCAAGGCTGCACGCTCTGGGCCGGCTCGGCGTAGTTTCGGATCAGCGCCTTGGCGTGCCGATGCATCACCGGATTCTCAACGCAGACGCGCTCGATCGGCGCATTCCAGAAGTCCGAGAACAGGTCGGCACCGGCCTCAAGATCAGCCTGCATATCTGCAACGGTCCGGCCGGGAGGCGGCCCGCTCAGCCAGCGCACGCCGCTATTGCAGAGGCGGGTACAGGGCGGATGCGCGACGATCAGGAGATCCCAGCCATCATCGAGAATGGCGCGTGCATCGCCAACGATATGGCAGTTGCTGCGGTCTTCTGAGGGCAGCAGGTCGCAAGACCACGCGTCATGCCCGCGGGCCGCGAAGGCGCGCCGGACAATCCCGCTATATTCGCAGGCGACGAGAACGCGCATCACGCCGCCTTCCGCTTGCGACGCGGCAGGGCGGGCAGTTCCGTTGCCGGGGCCTCGCTCGCCACCGCCTCCGGCGCCTCCGCGCCCCAGACATCCCAGCCCGGCCGGGCGGCGCGGGCGTTCAGTTCGATCTTGGGGAGGTTCGGGAAATAGGCCTCGGCGATCTCATGGACGAAGGGCGGCTTTTCGCTGTGCGGGCCGAGCGGATAGGCCAGTGCCGAGCGGAATTGCGTGCCCATGGCGGGCGCCGGGATGTCGCMGCGCGTGCCGACGAGCAGCAGCTCATGCTGGTTGCGGAACCAATAGCCGGTGCCGACCTCGTCCTTCAGCCAAACGACATGGCTCTTGTAGGTGAAGCCCCAGGCCGCCATGACGCGCAGCGCGTCGGGCAGCATCGGCACGGTCGCCCAGAGCAAGAGCACGGCGTCGTCGGCCATGATCTCGCCGACGGGCCGGGCGCAGATCGCCTCCGTCGGCGAKGTCGGGTAGTGATTATCCGCCGCCCGGTCCATGCCGGTCTCGTCGGACCAGACCGCGAAGCGCCATTCCGGGTCGGCGAGCGCGAGGCCATAGCGCTTGCCGCCGGCCGCAGCCTCGGCCAGCGCCGCATTGCCAGCCTCGATCTTGTCGGCCAGCTCCGCTTCGCGTTCGGCGCGCCGTTCCTTCTTCGCTGCCTGCTTTACATCGCGCATCTCGCGGGTGACGCGGGCGGCGACGTCCTGACGCCCTTTTAGCGCCTCATAGAGCAGGGCAGGGTTGGCGGTGATCGTCGCCAGCGCTGCGGCGCGGTGCGCATCAGCCGCCGGGTCGGCCGCCGGCACCGTTCTTGTCGCGATTGTGCCATGGCGACTGACGAAGGTCCGCTCGATGGCAACGTTGCCATTGACCTCCGGCCGCAGCTTGGCGACGAACGTATGCGAGACGCGGCAGCGGCCGGCGATCTCGCGGTCGCTCCAATGCGACCACTCTTCGTCCGAGAGCAGGATCCAGACGGCCCGGCGCTTGTCCTCATTGGTGCGGCGCAGACCGTGGGTTTCATTGGCGCCGACCGCATAGAGCACGGCGTCGCGCCGCGTCCCGGCCCGCACATCGCAGGGCATCTCGGCCAAGCCCGCCAGTTCATGCGCCGCGTCGCGGTGGAACCCGTCGGCGAGCCAGTAGGCGGTGCCGTCATAGAACACGACCGCATCGGGCAGCCTGACGCCGGAGCGCACCGCCTCGGCATAGTCGGCGACGACATGCTCGACGATCGCGGCGCGCGGCTGCGTGCCGCCATCGCGCCGGATGCGGTCGCGCGGGATCATCACGCCAGTCGGTTCTGACATGCGGTCAACTCCTCCAGGGCAAGGTTGGCGCGGATCTCGGCGGCGGAACATTTCAGTTCCGAGCCGATGAAGGCGGCAAGCGCGACCGAGAACGGGCCGCGCCGCGCCATGCGGCGCTTCAATCCGGCCGCGACATCGTCGAGCATGTTGGCGATGGCATCCCACTCGCCACTGCAGGGCAGCCCGCCATCTGCAGAGACGGCGGGCGCCGGCGCAGGGCAGGCCTCGCGGCTCAGCTGCACGGCAAGGCTCCGGCATCCGCCCCTCGCGACAGGCCAAACACGAGGGGCGGCGCCTGCAGCGGGGCCGGGGGAGGAGCCGGCGCGCGAGCTGTGAAACCGGAGCCGCCACAGCGGCCGCAAGCCGGGCGGGTGCCGTCCTGCGTGATGCGGGAGCCTTGGCCGCGACAGATGGGGCAGGGCGCGCCGCAATCGCTGCAGGCAATGCGCGTTCCGTCCCGGCGGCACATGTGGAAATTCGGGCAGCAGGGCGACGGCTTCACTCAGCCTCTCCCGCCAACGTGGCCGCATTGACGCGCTGGAACGCCTCGATCTGCTGTTTCAGATCGTCGAGCGCCTTGTCGCAGATCAGCGCGTCGGCGCGGGAATAGACGCCGTCGGCCACGCTGTTGGCGAAGGTGCGGGCAAGGTCCGCCACTTCCAGCATGACGGCGGCATGCGCCGAGAACGGCGTGCCGACCGCGCTGACGGGGCGGGGGCCGATCGGCTCCAGCCGGTAGCCGAGCAGATCGGCCTCGACCTGCGTCAGCAGCGGCGTGCCGCATTCACGTTCAAGGGCCAGCTTGCCGGCAATGGTCAACATGGCGCCGCTGTCGCGCTGCGCCACATTGCTCATCATCTGCTGCGACACGCCGACGATCTCGCCGGCGCGCTTCTGGCCGCCGACACGGACGATCAGATCGGCAGCCGCGGCCTTAAGTCGGTAGGAATCCGCATCTTTGCGCATCATGGGCCTCGGTAGTGCCGGGCCGGGCTTTACAACGCGCCCGGCGGAACGGGCGGGTGCTAGGAAACGGCGACTGAAGGCGCCGAACTCGGCGCCGGAGGGATAGGGGCTTCGAAGAACCACGAGTCGTCCCACTCGCGATGGCCCTCGAGGGCAGCGCGGCGGATGCTCGCAAGCTGGGCGAGGTCAGGCGAAAGCTCGCCATTCTCCCAGCGCGAAACGGTTGCCTGCGTCGTGCCGGTCATCGCAGCCAGCTCGGCCTGCGAGACCTGCAAGACGAATTTGCGAATGTGTTGGATCGGATTCATCCTCAAACGTATACGCATGAGTATGAAATGACGCAAGAGGGTATACGTTCGCGATTTGTGGCAGGTTATGCGAGACCGTATATCGGCGGCATGAACATCCGCGCCAGAATCCAAGCCATTATGGACGTCAAGGAGTGGAACCAGGAGGAGCTTGCCGAAGAGCTCCAGGTGACACAGGCGACCGTCTCTCGGTGGATGAATGGGGCCGACCCGCGCGGCGAGACGCGCGACCGCATCAACGAGCTGCACTCTCGCGTCGTGGGCGCCCCGGCGCAGCCCGAAGGCCCGTCATTTGGCCGGGTGATCGGCGTAATCGGGCGGATTGGTGCGGGTGGCTCGATCGAGACGTCGAGCGAGCAGATCAATCACGCCGAGCCGCTTTTCGAGGTTCGCGTCCCTTTCCCGATTCCGGAAGATGCGCTGGCGCTGCAGGTTGGTGGTGACAGCATGTTCCCGCGCTATGACGATGGCGACGTCATCATCTGCTCACGGTTCGGCGAAAATCCCGATGGCGTTGTCGGTTATCCCGCCGGCGTGCAGACCGCCGAAGGCAACCGCTATCTTAAGCGCGTCCTGCGAGGCTCCCGGCCGGGCCTCTATCACCTCGAGAGCTACAATGCGCCTTTGATGCCGGACGTCCACATCGTGTCCTTCAGTTCGGTTATCGCGGTCATTCCGGCGAGCCAGGTGCATAAGATTACCGATCACAACCGCCGGAGCGTTACCCGGCAGATCAAGAGCGGGAAGCCTGACCGAGGCTGAGCGCAGGAAACCCACCAGCATTCACCCCTTTCGCAGGTCGCCGGTGCGCCTGTGGTGAAATACGTCTGCGCATAATATGCGTTGACATGAAAATGCGTATGCGTATTTTATGCCCCATCGCAATCCGATGGAGGCCTCTTCGTGTCACTTGCTGTCCAGCGCGGCGCCGCCGCTCACCGCTCCGCCACCATTCCCCAGCGCATGGCGGATTTCATCGTCAAACAGACCGCCGGCTCCGGCAGCGTCACCCGCGATGACCTGCTGCTCGATTTCACCGATGCCGAGATCGACGAACATATCGAGAGCGCCAAGAAGCTCGCCCGCCGCAACGGCAAGGCTTCGCGTCAATGAGCCTGGTCGAGATCGGCTCTGGCCTTCCGCGTGCGGCCGGCGCGATGCCGGTCTCGACGCAGCAGCGCATCGCCCTTGGGCTTTTGGCCCGGGGCCCTCTCTTCCTCTATCCCGGTAAGGGCTGGCAGAGCCGCGCCTTTCCCGGCGAGAGCGCACATGACGGCTCGATCCGCGCGCTGGAGCGTCGCGGTCATGCCCATGTCGAGATGCTCCCGATGGGTGATCTCGCAATCGAGGTTGCACGCCTGACCGACGCCGGTCGTTCGCTCTATTGCGCCATTCACGGCCGCTTCGTCTCGCATCTGGAAGCCCCGCGCCTGCCACCTTCGGCCGAGCGCATCCTCGCGGAGATGCAGACGGCGCTTGGCGTCATCGAGATCGAGAGCGAACGCCTGATGGCCGAGGGCGAGGCGGTGCTCGCCGATATCGCCGAGGCACGGGCCGCAACCGCACGCGCCGAAACGCGCGCCACCGAGATCCTGACGCGCCTGCGCCGGCTTGAGCCCTTGCGCGCCCTGATCGCCGCGCGCCGTGAGAGCGTCGCCGAGCTGCTCGCCGAGAGGGGGCGCAGCCATGGATGACCCGCTCAACAACAACCAGTTGAAATCCATCGTCGAGCGCGTCGAGCGGCTGGAGGAGGAAAAGAAGTCGATCGCCGACGATATCAAGGAGGTCTACGCCGAGGCCAAAGGCAACGGCTTTGACGTCAAGATCCTGCGCAAGGTCGTCGCGCTCCGCAAACGTGACCTGAGCGAGCGCCAGGAAGAGGATGCACTGATAGAGATCTATCTCACCGCGGTAGGTGAGACAGCGGGCGCTCCGCCGCGCCGCCCGCAGCCGAGCCCACCTCTCGGCGGCCGGCCCTTCGGCGCCGATGACGAGATGCTCTACACCCATGCCAAGGCGATCGTGCTCGCGGAGGGAGGCAATGGCTCCACGTCCTTCGTCCAGCGCACGCTGCAGATTGGCTATAACAAGGCGGCGGCTCTCATGGAGCGAATGGAAGCCGAAGGCCTGGTCAGCGCACCTAATCATGCGGGCAAGCGCGAGATCCTGACAGCGGAGCAACGCGTCGCCATGTGCGCCGGCGCCCGCTTTGAGATCACGATCCCTGCCTCGCCAGCGCCTGTTCTGCGTGCCGCCGCCAAGACGATGCGTGCGTCGTCATGAAGCCGTTCCGCATCACCGTCGCTCCCGGTCTGCCAACGACCGGCACGCCCGGCCAGTTCCTTGGCTATGACGCGCAGGACGCGATGTGGCTGCTGCGCTGGGACGCTCCGCGCTCGGAATGGACCGCGCTCGGCCATGAGCAGCATGAGGCCGGCGATTTCCCGGTCCTGCGCCGCGGCCTCGCCGTCGCCCAGCTGATCGTCGGCCATGTCGAAGGGCCAGAAATCAAGCCACCCGCGAGGCGCGCATGATCGACGCCGCGCTCTATCTGGCTTTCGCCCTGATCATGGCCGGCGCCGCGGGCAGCTACGCCGCTGCGCTGCCCGACCAGTTCCKGTGCCGCGAATTCGGCGCCGCCGCTGGCAATGCCGCGATTGCGGCCGTTGCCTCCGCCATCTCCACCAGCTTCATCCTCGAGGCCCTGTCATGACCGAACAAAACGCACTGGCCGACGCCATCATTGCCGAGGTTCACCGCCAGACCAGCGAGGATGCAATCCGCAAGCTGGTCGAGGAGAAGATCGGCGTCAGCGTGAAATCCGCCGTCGATAACGCCTTCCGCTGGGGCGATGTCGGCAAGCAGATCGAAAAGGCCGTCACCAATTCGCTCGCGATCGGCGACCGCCTCGACGTGCCCGCCTACGGCAACATGGTCATGGCCGTGCTGCGGTCAAAGATGGACGAGGTGCTCGGCACGCTCGTCAACGAGCGCCTCGCCGCCGAGATGACAGAGATCCTGTCGTTGGCGCCGAGAGAGGTGAAGCTGTMGACCCTGGTCGAAGTGCTGGTCAAGCAGCAACTGGAGCGCGAGCGCTGGGGAACCAGCATCACGTGCGAAGTGGAGGACACAGACTACGGCGGGCATTGGATCTATATCGATCCGGATTCTGGGAAGAAGACACGCGAGTGCGAGCTGCAGATCGGCGTCAGCTCGGAAGGCAAGATTTTCTACTTGGTGATTGATCGGAAAGACGCCAAGCACACCGTCGTCTTCAGCGATCACGATCCTTACAAGAAGCTCGTTTTCGCCGCCTACGCTTGCGGTTCCAAGTTCATTGTCGACGCGGACCACGTCGTCACCGGCGTCGGTGACGACTGATGACGGTCTATGTCGACGACGTGCGGCACGCGTTCAAAGCGTTCGCCACAGCTCGCACCATGATCATGTGCCACATGTGGGCCGACACGCTCGACGAGATGCTCGCTATGGCCGACCGGATCGGCGTGGCGCGCAAATGGATACAGGGTCATCCGACCCTGTCCTTCGGCAAGCATCGCGATGCCTCCTGGGTTCACTTCGACATCAGCCTTGGCATGAAGGCCAAGGCCGTCGCCGCCGGCGCAGTGTTGACCGACAAATACGGCCCCTCCGAGCACACCGCCCGCATGGATGTCGCGAGTGCCGATCCCGTCCGTATCGAGATTGGCGCCCGCAAGTTGCGTCAGATCGAGCACATCCGCATGCAGCAGCAGCTGGGAGCCGTTTGAGGTGTTGGCACTTTCCATCCGCCAGCCTTGGGCCTGGCTGATCGTCAATGGTCACAAGGATGTGGAGAACCGCGATTGGTCGACGAAGTACCGCGGCGAGTTCCTGATCCACACCGGCCTGCAGCTCGACCGCGAGGCGCATAACCGGCTCGTCGGTGGCATTCACCCGGCCACGGGCCGGCCRAGCAAGCTCAACCTGCTTTACTCCGTCCAGCAGGCCGAGCTCGGCGGTATCGTCGGCATTGCCGAAATTCATGGCTGCGTCACCCGCTGCGACAGCGAGTGGTTCGTCGGCGACTACGGCTTCCTGCTCCGGAACGCGAAGCCGCTGCCCTTCCAGCGTTGCAACGGCCGGCTCGGCTTCTTCGAGCCCGAACGCACCATCGACGCCCGCCCGATCGGCGCGCCCGAAGGCCAGGGGAGGCTGGGTCTGTGAGCGAACGCGCAGCAGGCGAAAAGGCGGCACTCGACGTGGCGATTCGCCCGACCTGCGAGGAGTTGCGCTGACCATGGCTCACGCTGTCCTGCTCGCCTCCGACGATGCCAGCCGGCGCCCAACAGCTCCGAGGCGCGGACTCTCCTGCGCTGAGGCTGCTGACTACATCGGTGTTTCGGTCAGCAAATTCCTCGAGATGGTCGAGGACGGGCGCATGCCGCCAGCGAAAGCCATCGATCGCCGCCGCATCTGGGATCTGCGCGAGCTCGATCGCGCCTTTGACGATCTGCCGGGCGGGTCAACTGGTATCGCTCCGGGCGATACCAACGATCGCAAGCGGGAGATCATCGTCTAATGGAGCCTATGGCGAACATTAGACTGAAGCACGTCACCATCGACCGCTCCGAGGGGCTGACCCGCTACTATCTGCGGCTGCCGGGCGAGCCAAAGATTCGCCTGCCGGGCACGCTTGGCGGCCCGGAATTCATGGCGGCCTATCAGGCGGCGATCGACAAGCGCGCCGCGCCGCGCCGGCCGGACGGCACCATCTCGAAGGCAAACAGCCGCGGCTCTCTCGCCTGGCTGATCGACGAGTACTATCGCTGTGCCGCTTTCAAGGGCCTGGCCGAGGCGACGCAGGGCGCACGCCGCAACATCCTGAAGAGCGTCGCCGCGACGGCTGGTGAGGAGAGAATCGCGGATATCACCGAGAACGTGATTCGACGKGGCAGGGACCGCCGGGCCGAGACGCCCGCTGCCGCGAACACCTTCCTGAAGGCGATGCGTCACCTCTTTGAGTTCGCGACGGAATACAAGCACGCCAGCGCGAACCCGGCCGCCGGCGTGAAGGGTATGCCGACGAAGACGGAAGGGCACCACACCTGGACCGAGGACGAGATCAACCGATTCTTCGCGCACTACCCGCCCGGGACCACCGCGAATCTCTGCCTGACGATCATGCTCTACACGGGCCTGCGCGTCTCCGACGCGGCCGTGATCGGCCGCCAGCACATCCGCGATGGCTGGCTCACGATCAAGACGAAGAAGAAGGGCGTTGTCGTCTCGCTGCCGGTGGCGCCCGAGCTGCAGACGGCGATCGGCGCCGCCCGCGTCTCGTCAAAGGGGCATCTGCATCTGCTGATCAACGAATGGGACAAGCCGTTCTCGGTGAAGGGGCTCGGCAACCGCATGCGCAAATGGTGCGACGCGATCGGGCTGAATCACTGTTCCAGCCACGGCCTGCGCAAGGCGGGCGCGACGAGCGCCGCCGACAACGGCGCCAGCGAACATGAGCTGATGGCAACGTTCGGTTGGGAATCCGCGAAGCAGGCCCAGATCTATACGAAGAAGGCGAATCGTCGCCGTTTGGCAGGCTCAGGAGCCGCGAAAATCACTGTCGGCCGGGCTGAAAACGGGAACGAAATTGTCCCGCCGGGGCAGGGAGTGGACCCTGCGCGGGACAATCAGCCGAAAAACACGAAGAAAATCAACGGCTGAAAGAAAGGTTGGAGGCCTCGCCCGGAATCGAACCGGGGTGCAAGGATTTGCAGTCCTCTGCGTAACCACTCCGCCACGAGGCCATCCGGGGACAGTCACGCTGCGGTGATGTCCTAGGGCCGCCTATAACCACATGGCGCGCCGGCCCGCAACCGGGAACAGCAGCATTCGTCATGATGACCTATGGTCACCTGTGGATGAGCGGAATTCCTGCCATCGAAGTGTCTTAAAGGGCTTGCGCCCGGACAAAGGCGTCGCTATTACCC
>NZ_JBFTLD010000268.1:0-9091 GCF_056396265.1 Allobosea sp. 05T422_2
ACTTTTCGGTCCGATGCTCCAGGTCGCATCGAGCATGCTCTGAACGACGTGACCTGAGCCTGGGAGACATGAGGCCGGGATTGCGGCATCAAGCCGGTCAATCGCCTGCCTGAACCCGATAGGGATGAGAGATCACCGGATGCCTGCGATACCATTGCCCTTCGTGGTGGCGCTGTTGCTGACGATCCTGCTTATCCGGGTCTTCCTTCAGGACAGGCCCCTCCTCAAACCGGTCACTCTCTTCATCGGCACCTGCATTCTRCTGGTGGTCACGGTCGGCTTGCGCTGGACGATCGATGCCCCCTGGGTCCGGTTCCTGCAGCCCGTCATGGCGGCATTGCTGCCGCCCATCGCCTGGCTCTGCTTTGCAAGGCTGCGGCAGCCTCCCGCACTGCGATCCTGGCTGCATGTTCTGGCCCCGGTCGCGATCCTCATCCTGTCCTGCCTGTGGCAGCGCTGGCAGGCGCCGATCGACCTCATTCTCGCCCTGCTCTTTTTCGGCTATGGCGCGGCCCTGGTTCGCCACGGCCATGCCGGGCCCGATCAGTTCGAGAGCGTGCGTCTCTCCGATGCCCAGGGCGCGCGCAGGGCGGTTTCCGTCATAGGCCTGCTGCTGATCTGCTCAGGGATCATCGATCTTCTGATCGCCGCGGATTTCGGGTCCCATCAGGGCAGCCACGCGGCCGTGATCGTGGCAGTCGGCAACCTCCTCCTCCTTCCCGTCATCGCCTATGCAATCGCGGTGATCGGCCGCAGCGTCCCGGACGACGAGCCCCTCGATCGATCCGACCYGGCCCGCACCGAGGAGCCCGAGCATCGGCCGAACGAGGCGGCGTCGGCCTCCGCGACGGAGGAGGACGTCGGGATCATGGCGATGGTCGAGACCGCGATGCGCCAGAAGACGATCTATCGCGATCCGGACCTGACCCTGAACCGCCTTGCGCGCCGCCTCGGGCTGCCTTCAAGATCCGTGTCGAACGCGATCAACCGCACGCTTGGCCGCAATTTGCCGCAACTCGTCAATGAATATCGGGTTCGCGAAGCCATGCGCTTGCTCGGAGAAACCGACCTGCCGGTCACGGGGGTGATGTTCGAGTGCGGTTTCCAGACGAAATCGAATTTCAATCGGGAATTCGCGCGCGTGACCGGCACGACGCCGAGCGAGTATCGCCGCGCGGGCGGTGCGCCTGCCGGGGAGACCAGCCGTTCTACGGCCTGACCGGAATGGACCTGGCGAGAAAGCCGATCACGAGAAAGGCGATCTCACGGTGGATCTCGTCGCGGCCACGCGCTCCATCATCCCTGCAGATGATGCCGCTGCCGGGCTCGACCTTTTCGATGAGGGCGACGGCATCCGGCTTGCAGAGCCCGACAAAAGCGAAATGCGTCGCGTCGGGAATGGTGACCGAGGTCGCGGACGGCTTCGGCAGATGCTCCGCGAGATAGCCGGATTCAAACTTCGCGGGTAACCCGTCGATATCGATCCCTGCGCCGATCACAAGCGCCGGCATGTCGAGGCTCGCCAGGCTTTCGGGCGTAAAGCCTCTTGCAAGGCCGAGGTCGAGGGACACGAACGCCTTGAGGCGCGGGTCGGCCAGGTTGCCTTCGAGTTCGCGCTTGTCCAGGCCGAGCTCACCCCTGAGGACACAGGCACGCGGGCTGGTATTGGCCTTGCAATCGGTCTCGAACCGTTTCGTGTCGAAGCGTGCCCCGGCCAGTTCCGCAACCGTCCAGCCTCCCAGGGAATGGCCGATCGCGGAGACCCGGCTGATATCGACCTTGCCCGCGAGCGTCGGATCGCGTTCCACGGCGTCGATGACCCGGCTCAGATCACGCGGGCGCTCCCGCAGCATCGCCGCCTGCGCGGGTGGCATGTCGAATGTCGTCGTGCCCGGATGGTCCGGAGCCGCGACGATGCTGCCGCGTGCGGCCAGCTCCGCAGCAAGCCAGGAGAGATTGCGCCAGCTCCCGCCATAGCCATGCGACAGGACGACAAGCGGCAGTTCACCCGAGAGCGGCGCGGCACCGCGAATGACGGGAACCCCATGGAAGGCGGGATTGTCTCCGACGATCTCGGTCTTGCCCTCCTGTTTCGTCGGATACCAGATGCTGACCTGAAGCGGCCGCTTCCCCTTCGGGTCGAGCGTCGTCTGCTGAAACCCAATGGCGTCAGCGGAATGCGCAAGGACCGTGGTCAGCAGCCATGACCCGGCCGCCAGGAGTGAGCGTTGAAGGAGTGAGCGTTGAAACATGGCAGTCTCCGATGGAATGAGCGGCCGGCATGTTTCAAAATCCGCTCTCCCGAGACCTCGAACGCGATCGAGAACGCCGCTTTCCGCCAGATTCCGCCTTCGCCCCGCCCCTCGCCCGTGCGGGCAGCCACGCGGAACCCCGGAGCGCTCGCGGATGCGTCCCGGCTGGAAGGGACCAGCAGGTATAAGATTTAGGCATCAAGCTATTTCCCCAGCCTGATTGTCGCGAACCGACCCGCCGCTATCGTGCCTCGCAGCAGGCTCGGCCTGCAGGGATGACCGGGGCCGCGCTGCAAACGGCCGTAGAGCGTGGCGCAGCCTCAGCCAATGACAGGGGATTTACCGATGAGCTTTCCTTCCCGGCGCCTGGCGCTCGGTGTCGCCGCCCTCGGACTGGCTGCGTTGAGCGGCTGGACCGCGCAGGCCCAGCAGCCGGATCTCAAGACTCTCTCKGGCAAGACCATCACCATCGGCATCCATAACCGTTCGCCCTGGGGCTATCGCGACAAGGACGGCAATGTCGTCGGCTATCACCCCGACCTCGTGCGCGCCGCGCTTGCCCCGCTCGGCGTCAAGGCGATCGAGTTCACCGTTGCCGATTTCGGCGCGCTGATCCCCGGCCTGCTAGCCAGCCGCTTCGACATCATCGCGTCGGGCGTCGCGATCACCCCGGCGCGCTGCCAGCAGGTGCTGTTCAGCGAGCCCGACCTCTCGGCCGGCGACGGCCTGCTCGTGCTCAAGGGCAACCCGCTCAAGCTGCACAGCTACGAGGACATCGTGAAGAATCCGAACGTCAAGCTCGGCGGCGGGCGCGGCACGGAGAATGCGAAGAACGCGTTGGCCGCCGGCGTCCCCGAAGACCGGCTGCTGCTCTTTCCGAACAACGAGGCCGTGGTCAGCGCCATGCTGGCCGGGCGCGTCGATGCCGCGACACTGTCGGCGCCGAGCGTCGCCGGGCTGATGGAAGCCGGCGGCATGAACGCGATCGAGCGCGCCCTGCCCTTCAAGGGTTATGTCAAGCCGGGCGGGCAGGAATACATGATGGCGACCGCCGTCGTCTTCGCGCCGAAGGACAAGGAACTGCAGGCGCTCTACAACGCCAGGCTCGCGACGCTGAAGACCGACGGCACCATGAAGACGATCATGGCGAAATACGGCTTCACCGATGCCGAGATGCCGCCGGAGGCCTCGACCGCCGATCTCTGCGCGGCAAAGCCGTGAGCACCGGCCCAAAAACGCCAGGCCGATCATGAGCTTCGCCGACGTCCTTGCCGGGATCTATCAGGGCTTTGGCGTCACCGCCTCGGTGACGCTGCTCGGCATGGCCTATGCCGTGCCCTTCGCCTTCATCGCCGGCGTGCTGCAGTTCAGCACGCGCGGCTGGCCCCATGCCGCCGTCACCGCGGTGATCGAGTTCTGGCGCTCGTCGCCGGTGATCATTCTGCTCTACGCGTTCTACTACACGCTGCCGGGCTTCGGCATCCGGCTTTCCGGCCTCGCGGTCGGGGGGCTGGTGCTCGGCCTCAATATCGGCGGCTATGGCAGCCAGGCGGTGCGCGCCGCCCTGCAGTCGCTCGACCGCGGCCAGGCCGAGGCCGGACGCTCGCTCGGCTTCCGGCGCTGGCAGATCCTGCTCTTGATCGAGCTGCCGCAGGCGCTGCTGGCGATGATGCCGACCTTCGTCAACCAGTTCATCCAGCTGGTGAAGAGCACGGCGCTGGTCTCGCTGATCACGCTCAGCGACATGACCTTCCGGGCCAAGGAAATCTCGCAGCTCCATTACGACCCGGTGAAGGTCTATACCGGCCTTCTCGTCGCCTATTTCGTGCTCTGCTATCCCGCGACGATCGTCGGGCGCTGGCTCGAGCGCAAGGTCGGCGCCGGGCGGAAATTCGCCCATGACGTTTGATCCCGCCTTCGCCCTCTCGATCGTGCCGCCGATCGCGCGTGCGCTGACCACGACGCTCGCTGTCACGCTGCTCAGCTGCGTATTTGCCGCCCTGCTCGGCTTCGGGTTGGAAATCACCAGGCGCTCCAGCAAGCCCATGCGCTACGCGATGCGCTTCGTCATCGACTTCATCCGCTCCACGCCGGTGCTGGTGCAGCTCTACTTTCTCTACTATGTGCTGCCGGTCTACGGCATCAAGCTGCCCGCCCTCGTCGTCGRCGTCGCCGCGCTCAGCCTGTATTACTGCGGCTATCTCGCCGAGGTGTTCAAGGCCGGGATCGACGGGATTCCCAAGGGGCAGTTCGAGGCCGCCAAGGCGCTCGGGCTCAACCGGTTGAAGACCGTGCTGCTGGTGATCGCGCCCCAGATGCTGCGCAACATCGCCGCGCCGATGGGCAATTACTTCATCTCGATCTTCAAATCGACGCCCTATCTCGCGGTCATCGCCGTGCCGGAATCCTTCGGTTCGGCCCTCGACATCGCCTCCGACACCTTCCGCTATGGCGAACCGATGGCGGTCGTCGGCGCGCTCTTTCTCGCTATCGCCGTCACGCTCTCCTTCCTCATCCGCAAATTCGAGGCGCGTCTCGCGCTCTCGGCCCAGCGCTGAGTTCCGTCCAGGCCAAGAATCCTGCCCGAGCATTGAATCCTGCCCGGGCGCTGAATCCTGCCMGGGCGCCGCTTTCTGCCCGGGCATCGCCGCAACCCGCATCATCCGAGACCGATCATGGACCAGGCCTTTCTCGACCAGCTCACGCAATGGCGCCGCCAGCTGCATGCGCAGCCCGAACTGTCCGAGCACGAGCATGCCACCTCCCGCTTCGTGCAGGAGAAACTCACCGAACTGGGCATTCCCTTCGTCGCGGGCGTCGGCGGCACCGGTGTCGTCGCGACGTTGTCCCGGTCGGGCTCGAACCGGACCGTCGGCTTACGCGCCGATATGGATGCGCTGCCGATCCAGGAGCTGAGCACGGCGCCCTACGCCTCGCAGACGCAGGGAGCGATGCATGCCTGCGGCCATGACGGACATACGGTCGCTTTGCTCGRCACGGCCGCTATGCTCGCCGCCGACGAGAGCTGGAAGGGGCAGGTCCAGTTCATCTTCCAGCCGGCCGAGGAAAACGGCGTCGGCGCCAAGGCGATGATCCAGGACGGGCTGTTCGAGCGCTTTCCGATGGAGCGCGTCTTCTCCTTCCATAACTGGCCGGGGCTCGAGGCCGGCRCCATCGCGGTGCATGACGGGCCGGTMATGGCGGCGGGCGGGCGCTGGAGCGTCACCCTGCACGGGCTTGCCGGCCATGCCGCGATCCCGCACCAGACCCGCGACCCGATCGTTGCCGCCGGACACCTGATCGTCGCGCTCCAGACCATCGTGGCGCGCAATGTCGATCCAGTCGACGCGGTCGTGCTCTCGATCGGCCAGATCAGCGGCGGCGTCGTCAGCAACCAGATCCCGGAAAGCGTGACGCTGCTCGGCACCTTGCGGACCTACCGGCCCGAGGTGCGCGAGGCGGTGATCAAGCGGATGGAGAGCATCATCGCCGGCATCTGCGAGGCCTATGGCATGCAGGCCGATGTCGAGATCCTGTCGACCGGCAGGCCGATCATCAACACTCCGGCGGAAGCCGCGCTCTCGGTGCAGGCGGGACAGGCGATCGGGGCGCCGGTCCGGCGCGACGTGCGGCCGAGCACCACCGGCGACGATTTCTCCTTCCTGATCAAGGAGCGGCCGGGCGCCTATGTCTGGATCGGCAACGGCCCGGCCGGTCCGGAGGGCGAGCTCCACAATGCCCGCTACGATTTCAACGACGCGATCCTGCCGGTCTGCGTCGGCTGGATGAGCGAGGTCGCCAGGCGCGCGCTCGCGGATGCCGCGTAAGCCATAAGGGCCAGGCATCGTCTCATGCCCGCAGCCTGATTGTCTCGCTTTGCCAGCCGCCTACAGCTTGTCCCTCGAAAGGGATCAAGCCATGCACGACCTCACCCGCTGCGTTCACCACCCGGCCGTCAACGAGGAGGGCTATGCCAGCCTCGCCGTGCCAACGCATCGCGCCTCGACCATCGTATACAAGGATGCCGCGAGCTTCGCGGCCCGCAAATATCGCGGCTTCGACGGCTATACCTACGGGCTGCACGGCACGCCGACGACGCGCACGCTGGAAGCGCAGCTCACCGCGCTGCATGGCGGGGTGCGCACCGTGCTGGTGCCTTCGGGCCAGGCTGCGGTCACCATCGTCATGCTCTCGGTCCTCATGCCCGGCGACAAGGTGCTGATCCCCGACCATGTCTACCCGCCGGTGCGCAGCTTCTGCGAGGAATACCTGAAGCCGCGCGGCATCGATTACGGCGTCTACGACCCGATGATCGGCGCCGGCATCGCCGAGCTGATCGAGGGCGCCACCAAGCTGGTCTGGGTCGAGTCGCCCGGCTCCGGCACGATGGAGGTCCAGGATGTTCCGGCCATCGTCAAGGCGGCCAAGGCCAAGGGCGTGCTCGTCGGCTGCGACAACACCTGGGCGACGCCACTGCTCTTCAAGCCTCTGGCCCATGGCGCCGATTTCGCCTGCGAGGCGCTGACCAAATATGTCGGCGGCCATTCCGACCTGCTGCTCGGCTCCGTCACCGTCTCCGACATGGCGCTGCGCGAGAAGATGAAGGAGACGCTGCGCGCCTTCGGCGTCGGCGTCTCGCCGGATGAATGCCAGCTCGCGCTGCGCGGCATCGAGACCATGGGCCTGCGGCTCGCCCATATGGGCAAGATCTCGGAGGATTTCGCCCGGCGGCTGACGCATTCGCCGGCTGTCGAGACGGTGCTGCACCCAGCCCTGCCCTCCTGCCCCGGCCATGCCTTCTGGAAGCGTGACATGGGCCGTTCATCGGGCGTCTTCAGCGTCGTCCTCAAACCCGTTGCCGAGGCGGATCTCGAAGCGGCGCTGACCGCGCTCAAGATTTTCGCGATCGGCGCCTCCTGGGGCGGCACGCGCAGCCTGATCGCGCCGATGGCGGTCAAGGGTGACCGCACCGTCAGCCCCTGGACGGCGGAGGGCACGGTGCTGCGCATCAGCATCGGCATCGAGGATCCCGACGACCTCTGGAACGACCTCGACGCGCTGCTCGTCGCGCTCGAACGCGGGCCGGCCGCCAGGGTCGCCTGAGACAAAAGATCCGGACCGAAGACCAACGCGGCGGGAGCAGGCTTCCGCCGCGCAGGGAGAACTTTGCCCAGAACCAGCCAGCACAAAGAACGGCAAGAACAAACAGAGAGGGAAGCTTCAATGACACGCCCATTCATCCGGCTTGCGGCCGYCGCGGTCGTCKCGACCTGTACTGCGGCCTCCGCCCAGGCGGCGGACACGCTCAAGACCATTCGCGATCGCGGCAGGATCATCTGCGGCACGAGCAACGGCGTTCCCGGCTTCTCGACGCAGGATGCAGCCGGGCGCTGGCAGGGTTTCGATATCGACATCTGTCGCGCGCTCGCCGTGGCGGTCTTCGACGATTCCGAGAAGGCCGGCTTCGTGCCGTTGAGTTCGAAGGACCGCCTGATCGCGCTCCAGGCCGGCGAGATCGACGTCCTGCCGCGCACCACGACCTGGACGCTCGCGCGCAATTCCGGCCAGGGCGTCACCTTCACGGCTGTGAATTATTATGACGGCCAGGGCTTCCTGGTCCACAAGAGCCTGGGCGTGACCAGCGCGACCAAGCTCGACGGCGCCTCGATCTGCGTGGCGCAGGGCACGACCAGCGAGCTCAACCTCGCCGACTTCTTCCGGCGCACCGGGATGAAATACGAGGTCGCCGCCTTCGGCACCCCCGAAGAGGCGCTGAAGGCCTATGAATCCGGACGCTGCGACGCCTACACCACCGATGTCTCGGCGCTTTCGGCCAATCTCCTCAAGTTCCGCAATCCCGACGAGCATGCGGTGCTGCCGGAGATCATCTCGAAGGAGCCGCTCGGTCCCTGGGTGCGCAGCGGCGACGATGTCTGGTTCAACCTGGTGCGCTGGACGCTGTTTGCCCTGATCAACGCCGAAGAGCTCGGCGTCACCAAGGCCAATGCCAGGGAGCTTGCCGCGAACGCGACCAATCCCGAGATCCGGCGCTTCCTCGGCCGCGACGGCAAATATGGCGAGGCGCTCGGCGTCAGCAACGACTGGGTGGTGCGCGTCGTCTCGGCCGTCGGCAATTACGGCGAGAGTTTCGAGCGCCATCTCGGCCTGAACTCGCCGATGAAGCTGCAGCGCGGGCCCAATGCGCTCTGGACCAAGGGCGGCCTGCAATACAGCCCGCCCTTCCGCTGAGCGCAGGCGTCACGCCACCCTCGGCGGCGTGACGATGAGCCGATCACACGGCGCAAAGAGCGAGCCGCCTCGGGCCTGCGCCGGCAGACGAGGCGGTCCTGCCGCTTGCGCGCCTGACCCTCTGCGACAGCGCGGAATCGGGTTCAGCGCGGCAACTGCTCGGCCAGCTCGTCGAGACTTGTGACGCGGCGGACAAACCAATGCCGGACGGTCTCCCTGCTGGTCGACAGTTCGATCCCGTCCGGATCGAGGCCGCTGACGCGCCACTGGCCGGGGCCGTTTCCCGCAAGCGCAACGAGAGCAGCGAGGTCGGCCGCCGAGCTGTTCAGGCGATCGATCTCGTCTGCGGCGCGCGACATCAATGCTTCCGCCCCGGAAAGCTCCGTCTTCAGGGCGGCTGCCGTCACTTCATTGGCGTTCTGGGCCGGGCCGCCATTGATCTGCAGGGCCTCGACCTCGACGCGATAGAGGCAGGCATCGGGCAAATCGAGATAGAGCTTCGATTTGGGGTAGCGACGAGCATATCGTTCCTTCGCGTCAGTCTCCTCGGCAGCCGGCATCAGATGCGCGCGGCCGACCAGCGTCAGGCG